>CAYXPV010000140.1:0-5447 GCA_964467285.1 uncultured Oscillospiraceae bacterium | reverse complement strand
CCTATTATAATTAATAGTTAATATAGGCTGTATTGGTGTTACCGTCCCAGGATACAGTAGCACCCATGGATTCTGCTGCAGCTCTTAAGGGAATGTATGTTCTGCCGTTTATGGCAATAGCAGGTACATCCAAAGTATGACTTTCATCATTAATCAAGTAATCGGAACGACCCAAACCAAATACAACAGTATTTCCATTATCGTCACCGGGAACAAGCGTAATCATATTATTTTTGCCGTCCCATCCTACGTTATAGCCCATTTCCTCGGCAACTGCTCTTATGGGGACAAGAGTTCTGCCTTCAATCGCTGCAGGAGGTGTGTCGGGATAAATCCTTTTGCCGTTCATTACAATCTTGATTGTGCCGGGCTCGTAGCTTATGGATTTAAGAAATTCCTCAGGTCTGAAGGTATCTGCTTCGCCGGAGAAACGGTAATATTCCATATAATAAACTCTTCCGTTTTTAGTCCACGCATATGTTGTTAAATACAAAGTTTCGAGTTTTACTTCGCCACCGCCTGTTTTATATGTACCGTCATATACAAAAAACTTTATATCGTCTATATAGGTAGTATATACATCTTTTTTAGCAAATGTAGCAACACTACTTCCATCGAGGCGCTGAGAAAGGTCCTCTGTAGCAACCATGCTCTCCAAAAATGTCTTAAGTGTTTCGTCTGCTATAAGTCCGTCAAAATACGCATCTGCATTTTTTATTGATGCAATATTAACCCCTACTCTGTTTGGTATAATAGATATACCAACTTCATCTACTTGTTCAGAAATATTACTGTAAGTAACATCATAATCATCCAATACATTAAACGAAATACCGATTTCCTTATTTTCAAAAGTCTGTGCATTGGCAATGACACCAACTGCAAGAATCACAAATATTATACTTAAGGTCACAATTGCTTTTTTCATTGTAAAACTTCCCTTCTTTTAATAAAAACTTCGCGGAAGAATAGAAACCCTTCCGCGTTATGTACTGTAAAAAATACAAATTTTCAGAACAAATTTAAAAGTACGCAACGGTATTAAAGAGGTAACCAATTTGACTTGTTTACAGCCTTCGACTGGGCATCTTTATACTCTTTTGCAGCAAATTTTAAGTACTCTGCATAGTTTTCCACAGCGTTTGTGGTTTTGTCAACAAAAGAACCTTTTGCTCTGACACCGGACCACTGAGTCTTAAATGCATTATAATCCTCGCCGCTGTAGCTGCTCTGCATATTTTTTACCTGATTATCCGCATTATTAAGATGAGCTTTTTGTCTTTTTAAGCTCTCTTCAATCTTTTCGGCAGCACTATCAAGTCTTGCGTGATTCACTTTAATATAACTCATAATTTTTCTCCTTACAGTCTTTCTAATCTGTCTGCCACTCTCTGATATTTTTCTGCAACATTTCCGACAGATTTGGCACAACGTTCATTTCCAATATTTTTGAAATCACGGTTAATTCCGTTTGAAATTTCGTTGAGTTCCCTGACTATACTCCGTATTTCTCTTTTGATACTGTTTATTTCACTGCGAGTTGAACTATCCATTATTTACCTCCAAAAGTAATTCACTTCTATTTATTTTTTTGATATGATTTTTCTTTCTGCATCATTAAAATAAGTTGATGTTTCCCTGAGATAAGACTCACATCTGTTCAGTCGCCAACTGTATGATGTCACAATATCAATCTGCAGTATAGCTCTTAAGCGAGTTGCAAGGAAAACAAAATCCTCAATACTGCGTACATGTCTGTATACATTGTCAAGTCGACGGTCAACAGCTGCCAACCTGCGATTTACGCTCCTTACACGGTCTGCATAACGTTCCAGCTTTGCAGTATCAACCAATATTTCCGGATTGGCAAGAGCATAACGATATCCTCTGTTAAAGGTTTTTTTAAGTGCCTCACAAATTGCTTTGAGGGTTTCAACCAGTTTTTCATATAGTTGTCTTATTTGCTCTGTAGTCCAGTTCCAGAACTTATGTAAAGCTTCACAAATTTCAGTAATAAGCTTTTTCATGGTTTCCCATACAAATTCTACAACAATCGCAGCAATAACAATTGCGATTATAGCTGCTACAATAGCTACCGCAATTTTTGCTCCTGCTGCCACCAACGCAGGATACTTTGCCATAAAGGCAATAAGTCCCGCAACCAATAATTTACCTTGAGTGTTAAGATTGCCTTCTCCGTCGGTAAAGTTTTCCATACCCCAAGCAAAAGCATACCAAGCTGTACACGCAACATCAATTACGAAATTGCCCATATAGTCCGGTAATTTTTCCGCACCTTGAGATACCATTTCTCCAAATTTAGAAAGACCGTCCTGTTCACCCTCGGCAAAAGAGTCACCTGCCATTACCCAGTTTTTTGTACCATGCCTATCAAAGTAACCTTTTATCTTTGATTCATCAACTTCAACAAAGTAATTCTTTTGTCCCGGAATAGGATAAAGTAAACGACCTACCACGCTGGCGTTATAATGCACCATCTTGTCTGATACCTGATTAATTCTCAATAAGTTTTTCATAATAAACTCATCGGAAAAACCCGGACCATCCAAGCTGTAACTTGCAGACATATTATCATCTAATCCATACTTTGTAGACATTATCGCCGCATAATCTGCCAAATTACCGCCAAGTGAGTGCCCGGCAAAAACTAAATCATCATATCCGTTTAACAAATTCGCATTTTCTTTTAAGAATGCATCAACTTGCTCTTGTTGTGGTGTCATGATTTCATTGAGCAAGCCAAAATCGGATTCATGCCAGTCTTTTGCCAACTGTTCCAAATCACCCATATCTTCACTGCCTCGGAAAGCGGCTATAGCACCTTGGTCGGTTTCGATGACACAACCATAGAAACCACTTGCATCCTTGCCATGATTATCATCTTTAACTTTGCTTATTTTCCAAGTATTAATTTGTTCATCGGTAAGGCATGCCAATCTGGGGGTATTTTCTCGTGTATAACCCGCTTCCTCCATAAGTTCTTTTATGGTAAAAGTTGTTCTGCCTTTGTTATCCGCCGCCAAAGATTCATAAGCTTCCGCAAAATCCACATATGCGATTTCGGTAGCTGACTTCACTTCATGATCTGTATATGCCATAACTATTCACCCTTAAGACCTTCAAGTAATTCTGTTGCCGTAGTATTCACCTGACCGTTTTCCGTATTTATAACAAACTCTGTTTTGGTATCACTATAACTTAAATACCAATCATTTCCCGGTTCAACTTCGGCTATAACGTCATTTTGACATTCGTTAAACCTTCCGCTTTCCATTGGAAATACAATAACATTAATTTTTGTATTATACTTAGTGTTTAGGTCAATTACACACTTAATAAATTCTTCACACCACTGCTCATTAATACAAGATTCATCGGCAGCTGCTCTCACAAAGAAACGTCTGACATTGTACTTTTGGATATATTCATCTAACGACACGTCAACATTTGTTTCTGCCGAGCTATCGTCGGATTTTGACGTAACGGTGCATACAACCTCCACATCATACTTTGCCATTTCGGATTCAAACTCATCTGCAAAATCATAATTAACCATGGTTTGAATGTACTTATCTTCTATTTCATCGTTTGCTGAATTATAAACAACTTCGAAAAGTCTATCTTCGGAATCTGCTTTAGAGCAATACAACGTTGTAGTGCCGGTATTTATTCGATTTCCGATTTTAACACTTTTAAACTCTTCGCCATACTTTTCATTTAACAAACTTTCAACTTTACTTGTGACACCTGTATCAACACTACAAGCCATCACACTAAAAAGGCTAAGTCCCATAATTATCACTCCGATAACTTTAATTAATAGTTTCAAATCTATACACCACCTTAAAGTGTATTGTCAAATAAATAAAATCTATTCTCTCATTTTATCCATAATCTTTCTTTCTGCATCTGAGAAATTCTCTGCAGTTTCTCTAAGATATGAACTACATCTGTTCAGGCGCCAACTGTAGGAAGTCATAATATCTGCCTGCATAAGATTCCACAAACGTCCTGCAATGAAAAAGAAATCTTCAATTCGTATCAGACGTCTGTACAACCTATCCATTCGAGAATCAATACTTGCCATACGCTTATTAATAGCACTAAGCCGTCCGGCGTATGCCTCCAAAAGATTGGTATCAACCTTTATATCCGGATTTGCAGAAGCGTATCTGTATCCGATATTAAGATTTTTGTTGTACCAATTAATTGTATTGTTGATAAAATCATGTACAAAGTTGATACCTGCTGTTATTGCCTCAATAGCGCTCTTGGTCAAATCGCCGACAAGTTCATTATAACTTTTTTTCAAGCGTTCCAATGCATCGTTGAAATTGTCCCAAGAAATACCATCTGAAATCGTAGAAAAAATCAACCCTGCGCCAACACCCAAAGTATCAGCAATAAATTCCATTACATCGCCCGCAAACGGCACTTCATATATATTATCAAGTTGTACTGTAATTTCATGAAGTGCTTTATAAAATGGTGACTGTTCAGTATATGAACCCGCGGTAAAAGTGCCATCGTCGTTAAAATGATTCTTACTATACAAAACATAAGCACCATGGCTGAAAAAATCATTTCCTGTAACATAATGCACCGTACCGGCTACAGAAATCATCAAGGTATTAACAGGATCATTACTTGCCGCAATATTGGTAATTTTTCCACGATTGCGTTCGATTTTCGCTTGATTTTCATCTACATAAGCTCTGCTCAGGCCTTGCCCTTCGTATGAAACACAACGCTCAACCTTATCTTCACACTCAATGGTAACAAACATAGCTTGCCCACCACCATTAGAGTGCCCCGTAACTGTCAAGCCCTCATAGGGTAGACTTTCAATAAATGCCACAGCATCCTTTTGAGTCTGCGTAATATAATCACCATATCCCTCAAAATTGGTATACCATTGGTTAAATGAGCCGCCCGTTCCACGAAATGCAACAGTTGCTTTATTGGTTGTCTTGTCTATAAAACACGCTGCCCTGATTCCTCCCCTTTTTTCTACGGTGCTATGAGTGATTTTTAGGTTCATTAAATCTTGTTTTTCGCGAATTCTTTCCAAGACATTTGCCATTTTGACGGCATCTGTACTACCGGAATAATGTATTTTAGTACGTGGAGAACCTATATATTCCAGGCGTTCAGCTGAAACCTTATTAGTTTTGGGGTCCACAAACATATCTATAACATCCGCCAAATCCATTCCCACACAGTTTGGAGCTATATCTGAATACATAAAGCAATCCAAAAGCAATAATTCTTCATCAGACAATGCCATCTATTATCCCTCACTTTATAACTTTTTTGTGTACAGGTTCCATACTATAGTTATCAGAAATATATTTTGTATAAGATTCATCTGACATTTCTTCCCAAGCTTCCTCTGAAACCTTGTATATTGCAATATACAGAGTCAT
>CAYXPV010000139.1:1713-5451 GCA_964467285.1 uncultured Oscillospiraceae bacterium | reverse complement strand
CATCGGTAGAGATGTAGCCTGCCTTGTAGAGAGCCTTGGCATAAGATTCATATTCATCACCGGGTTTTAAATCGGCAAAAATTGTTTCTACACTTTCTACGGGAGTAAGAGCACCAAGAGCACAAATCATTTTGTAGAATTCACCTTTTGTAAGGTCTGTGCCAAGGGCATTTACATCTTCTATAGCGGTGATTTCAAGGGCGTTGGTAAAGCCCATTTCATATTCACCGAAAATCTCATTATTTGTGGGTGCTTCATCAGCGTTAGCGAAAACACAGACCGAAAGCATTGCCATACAAATAATAAGGCTTACTATTCTCTTAATATTCATAGTGTTTTCCCTCCTAATTACTGATTTAATAATGAAGCTATAATCTTGGCAGCTTCTGCTCTTGTGCAGCTTGCCTTGGGAGCGAATGAACCGTCACCCATACCGTTTATGATTCCTTTAGCCTTAAGGGCATAAACCGCATCCTTGGCGTAATCGGATATTTCCTTATCGTCGGGGAACATATCTTTTGTGGGTGTAAATGCTGTACCGTTTGCCTTGGCAATATTGTATGCCATAACGGCTGCATCCTGACGGGTAATGGTGCTGCCTGCACCAAAGGTGCCGTCGCCTGTACCTGCTACGTAGCCATTGGCATATGCCGCGGACACATAAGGAGCAAACCATGCACCGGAAGGTACATCGCCAAATACGTTTTCGGAAGCACCTTCTGTAGAAATGCCGTATGCCTTAATAAGCATGGTAATCATTTCTTCGCGGTTAACGTTTCTGGCAGGCTCGAACTTGCCTTCGCCCACGCCGGAAACAACACCCTTGGCAGCAAGCTCGTTAACACTTTCTACTGCCCAGAGGTGATTGGACATATCGCTAAATACAGGAGTGGGAACTGCGGAGATTGTATCCTGAGAAACTACAGGAGTGTATCCGCCGCCAATGCCTGCAAAGGTGGAACCTCCTCCACCGCCGCCACCGCCGGAGCTACCCTGACCGTCATAGAGGTCTTCTGCCTTATCGTTTACCTTCTTTACAAAGGATTCAATATCAGAAACGGTGAGCTTTGAAGCGTACTCATAAAGTGCGGTTTCGTTTTTACTGTTTAATTTATCAATGTCATCCATATCAATGCCGACTTCTTCGCCGAAGTTTTCGATGAAGTTCTTGGCATCGCCGTAGGAATCAAATTCCTTTGCATATGCAAGGATTACTGCATCATAGTATGCATCTTCCACTTCTGTGTTTGTAATATATTCCTTGTTTTTGTAGTATGTAGCTACAAAAGCCGCCTTGGTTTCTGCAGAAAGCTCTTCTGTGTATACATTAAGGGCATCTGCATCAAGCTCAAATTCAGCGCCGAAGGCTTCCAATGAACCAAGACCATCGTTTAATGCCGCAATATGTGCCGCATGAGTAATGGCACTTACAAAGTCGTCCGGGCTTGCAATGCAAGTGGGGTTAGCTTTGATTTCTGCTGTGAGAACCTTTGCAACAAAGGAAGCATCTGCCTTTGTGATATATTCATCGGAAAGCATAAACATACCAATTGCAACGCTTTCGGGGTTTTCAAGGTCAAGCTTTGCGGCAACGTCTGTTGCACCGCCGGCACCGTTTGCCGCCTGTCTTAACTGCCTTAAAAAATTATTCTTATCGGTAGTTGTTGCATAGTAGATTTCGCCTGCTTCTTTACCGTTGATTCTTACACCGTAGTTGCCGGAAGAATGTCCTTCCATATTTATGTTAACAATGTAGCTTCCTTCTTCGGAAATGTAGCCCTGGTTAACATATATAAAATCAGACACAATCTTGTTGTCATCGTATGGGTTTACCTTATCGATTACCTTGCCTTTCTGAAGAACCTGAAGAGTAATCTGGTCACCGTATTTTCCGGCTTCATCCGTAATGGTTACGGTGAGAGTTTCCCCTGCGATTGATGCTTTATATTCGGGTGCTGCATAAGCTACGGTACAAAGACCGCAGATAAGGAGCACGCCTAATAATAATGTAATTAACTTTTTCATATTGTACGTCCTCCTTTACTGTTCACTAACTATTTCTTCAAAAAGTATTACAAGTGCGTTAGAACTTCTGAATGAGGGGAATACGATTGTATCACCTGCATTGAAGTTCTTGGTGTAAGTATGACCAAAGGTGTAGTTTGTGCTGTTATTGATGATTGTCTTTAAAGCATTGCTCTTTGCTGCATATGTAAATCCAAGAGCGGTTTCAAAGGCATCAACCTTAGCTGTGGTAAGAAGTGTAATCTTAACATTCTTACCTACAGTAAACTTAAACCACTGGTCGGGGTTAGTACCATAATAATCTCTGAAAGGTGGTGAATTCTTCCATGCAATACCTACGCCCATGTAAGAAAGTCCAAGATAACTGTCGTCCCCTACTTCAGTAATAAAGGATGTACGACTATCATTTACACCGTCTCTGCAGAAGTATGCAGGGCTGTTAACCTGCAGATTCTCGCTGAGGTAGGGCTTGAAGGTGGTTTCAGTTACGGTAGTGTTTTCGAAAACATTGTCGGTGTAGGCAATGTCGTATACAAGCTGAGCTTCTTGGGTTGGAGCAGCTTCTACAGTAATATCAAAGCTCTCTGTATAGCCTTCGTAGGTAACTGTGATTGTGTGGTTTCCAACCGACATATCACAATCGGATACTGTGTAGTTTGTTATTTCTTCGGAAGAGCTGTCGGAATAGAGAGCCTTAACCACAAGACCGTTAAGTTCAAGCTCTTCACCTTCGGTGTATGCAACCTTGTCGGGTTCGGAGGTGATTTCAATTCCGGTAAGTGTGGGTTCTTCGGGAACAACAGGTTCCTGACCTTCTAATTCTTCATAGGTATCGTAGGTTACAACAATAGCGTAAGTGTTGCCCTTATCTGTAGCATTGGGAACTGCAACCTTTGAACCTGCTGCAAATTCCTTGGTGTACATATACTTATGATATATATGGTTGGGGTCATTAAGTAATACATACAGATAACCCTTGTCATTTGTGCTTACAGATTCTGTGTAACCGTATCTTGTAAGCTTATCTTTACCTTCGGTATTGTGCTTAAGAACGTGAACCTTTGCATTTCTGTTAACAGTAAACTGTACCCAGTCAAGATCATCAGCACTTTTGAAAGCAGTAACCGTAGGTGTACTTCCGTTAAACCAGGTGATACCGCCTATGATGTAGTCGGCACCAACCAATGAAGGTTCGTTAATTTCAAGTACAGAGTATCTTGCACCGCCCTCGGTTCTGTTCTTACGGTCAGCGTGAGAATATGCACCGATAACAAATCCGTTGGGATAGTATTCAGGCTTCTGGCTTACATTACCGCCACCGTAGGTTTCGGGAATCGTGTTGTTGCCAAGTACAGAAAGGTCTGTAACCATAGCCTTGTCGGTAGAATAATTGAGTGTGTAAACCACATCCTCCTCACCTGCTTTGGATACGGTAACCTTTGCACTGCCGGGGAAGGAAGTGGGGTTTGTAACCGCATAGGTTGCACCCTCAGAAACTGTAGCTTCAACCACGGGGAAGCTTGCCTGGTTTGCAGGAATTTCTACATTATATGTTAAAGTATCTGCATTAACATTTGCCACTGCATTACCATCAACGGTAAGTCCTGTAAGACCGTATACTACTTCGGGAGCAGCTTCTACAGTAATATCAAAGCTCGCTGTATAGCCTTCGTAGGTAACTGTGATTGTGTGGTTTCCAACCGACATATCACA
>CAYXPV010000139.1:0-1613 GCA_964467285.1 uncultured Oscillospiraceae bacterium | reverse complement strand
ATACTGTGTAGTTTGTTATTTCTTCGGAAGAGCTGTCGGAATAGAGAGCCTTAACTACAAGACCGGTAAGGTCAAGTTCTTCGCCCTCGGTGTATGTAACCTTGTCGGGTTCGGAGGTGATTTCTATTCCTGTAAGTGTAGGTTCGGGAATTACAGGCTCCTGACCTTCTAATTCTTCGTAGGTAGGATATGTAATAACTATATGATATGTATTGTTGTTATCAAGAGAGTTTGGAACAGTAACCTTTGTACCTGCAGTAACTTCCTTGGAATACATATACTTATGGTATCTGTGGTTTGTGCCGTTAAGGAGTGTATACAGATAACCCTTGTCATTTGTGCTTACGGACTGTGTATAGCCCTTGGCTTCAAACTTTTCTTTATCATTGGAATGGTGCTTGAGCACATAAACTGTGGCATCTCTGTTTACTGTAAACTGTACCCAGTCAAGATTGTCGGCGCTTGAGAATGCCGCAACGGTAGGTGTGCTTCCGTTGTACCATGTGATACCACCTGTAATGTAGTCTGCACCAACCAATGCAGGCTCGGTGATTTCAAGAACAGAATATCTTGCACCGCCTTCGGTTCTGTCCTCACGGTCGGAATATGCAGGTGTGCCTACAACAAATCCGCCTGCACGATATTTTGCCTTTGCAGATACATTACCGCCGCCGTATGCTTCGGGAATCTTGTCATCTCCGAGAATAGAAAGATTTGTAAGCATAGCCTTGTCTGTAACATAGTTAAGAGTATAGACTGCATCGTCTTCACCCTCTTTGGTTACGGTAACTGTAGCCTTGCCGGGGAAGGTGGTGGGCTGTGTAACCGCTACTGTGCCGCCTTCGGTGGGAACAGCTTCAATTACAGGGAATTTAGCCTGACTTGCAGGAATTGTAACATTGTATTCATTGGTAGCAATATTAAAGTCTGCTACAGGGGTTCCGTCTACGGAAAGTGAAGAAAGACCAAAGGTAACTTCATCTACAAATACATCGAAGGAAGCACTAAAGCCTTCGTAGGAAACTGTGATGGTGTTGTTACCTGCTACGAGAACTTCGGGAGTTACATCGTAGTCGGTGATTTCAACCTTTTCGGTATTGGAGAATACAGCCTTAACCACAAGACCTGTAAGGTCAAGCTCGTCACCAAGCATATATTCAAGCTTTGTGGGCTTGGAGGCTATTTCAATACCGGTAAGCTCTGCACCGGGCATAAGCTCTTCTTCATAGCCTTCAAATTCAAAGCAGATAAAGAAGCCGTTGGAAGCCTGAAGAGCAGGAAGAACAACCTTGTCACCCTTTTCGTAAGCCTTGGTATAAAGATAGCTGTACTTATACTCTGTACCGTTAATATCTGCCTTAATAAGGTTGGTAACTACCGAACCTTCAAATCCTATATCTTCGAGATTAGTCTGGGCTGCATTTGATACAATCTTAATTGTTGCATTTCTGCCGAGAGTAAATGTAAGCCATTCTGCAGGCTTTGTACCGTAGTAATCTCTGTAGGGAGGTGAATTCTTCCAGCCGATACCTGCACCGATGTAGTCAAGACCGAGGAATGTTTCGTCATTAATCTCTGTAATAAATGACTTACGGCTGTCGTTGACACCATCT
>CAYXPV010000138.1:0-5494 GCA_964467285.1 uncultured Oscillospiraceae bacterium | reverse complement strand
CAACATCCATCTCCCTTAAACGACTGATAGTATTCATACTTACATATGTATCGTAAATATTGTTGACATAGCCCAAAAGAGCTATTTTGAGTTTACCGCCTTTGTGAGGGGTAATCTGTGCGCCGTTAAATAAAATATCATAAGCTTCAAGTACGGTGTAACCGCTTGTGTTAAGCTCGCGAAATCTCTTCTGAACTGCAAGTGCTTTCTTTAAAGCTGACTTGAGTTGGGATTTTTTGACACCTAAAGCTTCACACAAAGGCATATGTACAGACAAGCTGTTGAGATCATCTTTTTTTGTATTATAATTTAAAAACAGTAACTTGTCCCAGTCTTTTTCAAAAGAATATTTTACCACTTCGATAATACCTAAGAACTTGGGACAATAATACTCGTTCTTTACATTATGCATCTGCGGAACAAATACGTAGTCCACCCCTTTATTAAGAAGCTGGGCAACGTGTCCGTTGAATATCTTGATAGGCACACACATCTCTGTTTCGGTAACGTGTGCACCGTCTGAAATAATCTTTTTATTTGTTTCATCACTTACTATAACTTCGCAACCTAATTCGGTAAAAAGAGTTTTCCACATAGGATAGTAGTAATAATAAAGCAACGCACGGGGTATTCCTATCTTCATACATATAACTCCAGTTTAAGTTTTTATATCACACTATATTTTATAACTTTTACTCAAAAAAGTCAATACGCCATAAAAAAATTTCACAATAAAACATAAGACTGACAAATATGGCTTTTATGTCAATAATTGTCTGATGTAACATAGAATATTAAGAATATGTACGATGCATAATACTGTTGACGGCTGTTTATTGCATCTTTTTAACCAAATAAAAATTATGCCGCAAAAGGAGTGTTTAATATGTCAAAAAACAAGCAGAACAAAGACAAAAAGCAAAATGATATTAAAAAGAATGATAACAACGAAAACCAGAAATAATCTATTGGATGCGGAAGTATACCAAAAGGCTGTAAAAATCATGGATTTTTACAGCCTTAATTTTCAAAAAAATTACTGTTGCGGCAAGATACCTTCTTCATAGACATAAACTTCCGTCTGGCTCAAAGCAACGTTATCGGAAGTCATCTGTGCAACATAGATTTCGTTACCGGACTCTGCAAAATAATCTTTTACCACAAGAATTTCACTACTGAAAAATTGCGAATCTATCCTACTGTCATCAATAAAGACAACGCTCTTTTCGGTAAAGCCGCATCCCCTGATAAGAGTAGAATTACCCCTAAGTTCAACAGAAGTTATCTCTATCGGGTCAATACCGTACTTGGTATCCACGGTTTCATAAGGAATAGCCCCACCGTATGCATAGTTCTCACCATAGAACTGATCATACATAAACATTTGCAAATACAAGCGATAATTAGGATTATCCTTATCGTTTTTATAATAACGATGCAGATAATTAACATAGCTTCCGTTAAAGCCAAGCATTTCGGTAACCCTGGAACTGAGCTGATATGCATACAGATACTCGTCATTTACGGGTATGTCGTAATTTGCCCAAATAACATATTCTGTTTCAAAAAGACTTTTGTTAATCAGATTATCTTTGGATATGTTGATTGCAGGCAAATGATCGCCGTAAAGTACTAACACCACGGGTTCATCGTAATTTTGCAAAGCTTCGGTAAGCTCACCGATAAACATATCCATTTCGTGAATCTGATTAATATAATATTCAAACCCTGCTTTGTACTCTTCATCTTCCATTGCGGAGGTAACATATACAGTTTGAGTAGGATCAATTACCTCAGTAGGATAATTCCCATGACTTTGCACGGAAACAGCAAAGACAAAATCCCTGCCCGGAGTAGAATCAAGGCATTTTAAAACCTCACCGGTAATAATTTTGTCTTTTGCCCAATTATTGGGATTTCTCTCCACATCACTCATAAATTCAACGGAAACAAATGTATCAAACCCCAAATTGCGATAGTTAATGTGCCTGTTGTAGAAGGTTCCCGTATGATTGTGAATAGCGTGAGATGTGTATCCGTAATCCTTAAGTTCATAACATACAGTTCCTGCTGTATGCTCCTGAGTGATAGTATTGTATGGATATTCACAGGTTCCGAACATTCCCACACTCATACCCGTAAGAACCTCAAACTCTGAATTACAGGTACCGCCGCCAAGTCCCGGTATACGCAAATATCCCGATGAATTCTCCGCTTTCAATCTGGTAAAATTGGGTATGGGATCTTCGCTGTAAGTAACATTTTGAAGATATTTTACGTCAAAAAATGACTCAAGTTGCACATATATAACATTAGGTTTTACTTCGGGTTCCTTTGTGCTTTCTACAGTTGCAACCTTATCTACAACCGCCATTACTTTATCTGAAGTATAATCATCCGGTTCTTCAACACCGCGATTAACGGCGCTGCTTGAAAAGCAATAGGCAAAGCCATAGTTTCTGTAAGCTTCGGGAAGGTCGGCAAAATCCTCCTTATTTACATAAAGCTTATATGTGAAAAGCACTGCAATTGCGCAAACAGCAATAGAACACAACTGAAATACAGTTGCAGTAACATAGTTTGGCTTTTTCTTGGGAGCGTAACGGGCAATGAACACAATTCCGGTTATTACAAGCAATACCCCAACTGTTCCGAGTATTACCTGATACATCTTGACGTATGAATTCATAATCTCAAATGCCATAAAAACAATTGACAAATCAACCCATGCCAAAGGTGTATTTCTAAAATTGAGTATTATCCCGTTGGCAATACCCAACCCCAACCACACAATCATCAGCATTGATAGTGCAAAATATCTGCGTTTGAAAAACAGGCACAATGTTACAGAGCAAAAAACAAGTGTAAAATTGGCAAAAAAGAAACCAATCTCCGTAACCATAAACACAAGTGCATCAATAAATGAATGCCTTCCCAAAATTTCCAATACCAAAACGATAATCCACGCCACAACTGCGCACATCAAAACATCGGAAAATCGGATATCTTTTAACCCCGAAAACACACGGGCTTTAAATCGCGCCCAAAAGCCGGATTTTACATCATCATGATTAACGTTGTCGATTTCCGCTTCAGCGGGATTGTGTGATGTATTAAATTTATCTGTATTATTGCCTTTTCTTGAATGTTTTTTCATAATTATTTGTGCCTCCGAAGACAAAATAACACTACATCTGTAAAACAACACATTACAGAATTACAATAAACAATTCCCGTGCTTTTTACTATAACATAACTGACAAATCATAGCTCTGCACTGACTTTTATTTTATCATTGATTGCGTTCTTTGTCAATTATTGTTGAAGCCAATACCCGGTCACGTCATACACATTGTCTTCTTTGTAGTCAAAGAGAAGGAGTCTGTCCCCTACCTTTTCGGAATGTATATGCTTCATAATTTCCTTTGCAGGAACTCCGTAATACAAAGGGATTTCAGAACATTTAAAATCCTCATCCTTTAAAAGTTCATAGGCAAAATCCATATAATCTTTGTTATAAGCTCCCATCCACGAAGGTCGCTTATTTGTCCTGCGAAAACTCAAATAATCAATCTTTATTTGATTTATAAAATTATCTCCAAGATAAGAAAAACACTCATACATCATATCGAAAAGCTTGTCGATTGAATAGGCAAACCCTATCGGACGTCCGTTTGCAAGACATTTGCCAAGTTTAAGAAAAATCTCGTAAGGACTTTTAGTATGTTCAAAAAGATAGTCAGCAGAATATTTAAAATTGCCGCTGTTGTAATATTTATCCAAAGCTTCTTCGACTTCTTTAAGTTCCATAAGCTCTTCATATGATATAAAATTGTTGGATATAACTTCATACGGCGGATAATCCCTGTACAGATAACCGTACTTATCCCCTTCCCGTCTGATTTGCGAACCTTTGAGCATCTTAAGGAATCCAAGCTGCAGAACGTGAGGTCTTAAAGCCATTACTTCATCAAAAGACTTTTTAAAAGATTCTGCATTTTCCTCGGGAAGTCCTGCTATAAGGTCAAGATGTATATGAATATTCCCCATATTCATAAGTTCTTTTACTGCATTTTTTAATTTTTCAAAAGACACACTTCTTTGTATAGCCCTCAAAGTATGGGCATTGGTGGTCTGCACTCCAATTTCAAACTGCATTGAGCCTTTTTTTGCTCTTGAAAGTATATTGAGCGTTTCAGCATCAAGAAGTGCACCGGACAGTTCCATATGAAAGCAAGTGTCGGAAGGATTGTCCGCAATAAAAGAAAAAATCTCCTTGGCCCTTGCTACATCGGAATTGAAAGTTCTGTCAACAAGTTTTACAAGGGGCACTTTACGGTCCATAAAAAACTTAAGCTCTCTTTTTACTCTTTCCACATCAAGATAACGTACCTTTCTGCTTTCCCCCGAAATACAGTACGTGCAGTTGTAGGGACACCCCCTTGATGTTTCGTAATAAATGATTTTATTACCCAATTCCGATATATCATCACCATACACAAATTCCTGCTCATTCAAGTCTACAACTTCTCCCTTTGGAGGAAGTGTGACCAAATCGTTGCCTTTTCGGTATGTAATAAGGCTGAGGGAGGATAAATCCTTGTTTCCTGTGAAATAATCCACGTAGTTTCGTAAGGATATCTCCCCTTCGCCGTGCAATATTGCATCTATCTGAGCATTATTTTTTAAAATCCCCTGTGCATCATGCTCCGCTTCATGTCCGCCAAGAACAATATTAATGTCGGACGATACCGCTTTAAGAACAGATGAAATCCTGAGGACTTGGCTTATGTTCCATATATAACACGAAAAAGCAACACAATCCGGCTTGTATCGGTATATATCGGCGATAACATCTTCTAAGTTGTCATTTACCGTATATTCGGCAAAATGAGCATCACAAACATTCTTTACTGCTCCGTAAAGACACCTTGCAGAAAGAGATGTATGTGTGTATTTGGAATTTAATGCAACAATCAACAGTTTCATATTTTTGCCCTCTTTTAGCAGAGTTTTTATCTATATTGTATTCTGTCTTCAAAAACCGCTTCTATTACGGTAGAAATCTCATTTTTTTGGAAGTCTTCCCTTCCGTGTATTTCAATAACCCCGGGGTTTAATGTAACAAGTTCCGCTAAAATATCTACGTCATCTTCGGCATACTCCGTTTCCGGGATACGCCGGGGAATACAACCCTTAATTTCGATTTTATCGGGATGAGCAAATAGTATTATTTTATTTACGGATTCAGCTGACATCCCGGCAAAATACCTTAAAGTTTCTATCATTTCGTTACAGTCATTCATATCAATGATTCGGTCAGCCTCTTCGGTTGCCGCCAAACGGGCAGCCTCGGATAAATCCCTGCACATAAACTTATAAAATCCCACAGGATTTACTTTGTTGTTGACTTTAAGATAAACATAGAGTCTGCCCGGAAGTTCTTTTGCAAATGGTCTATCCCATACTCTTTTGCATATGCGTTCATTTTCAT
>CAYXPV010000137.1:0-5520 GCA_964467285.1 uncultured Oscillospiraceae bacterium | reverse complement strand
TGGTGCAATCATAATAACATTTACATTTTCGGGAGGAGTAATGCATCCGAAATGAATGTTAAAGCCGTGTGCAAATGCTAAAGTTTTACCCTCTGTGAGGTTGGGTTCAATGCTTTCTTTGTAGAGCTTTGCCTGCTTTTCATCATTGATGAGAATCATAATGATGTCGGCATTCTTTGCCGCATCGGAAGCGGTCATAACCTTAAGCCCCTGGCTTTCGGCTTTTGCCCAGCTTTTGCTTCCTTCATAAAGACCTACTATTACGTCAACTCCGCTTTCCTTAAGGTTAAGTGCGTGTGCGTGACCTTGGGAGCCGTAGCCAATAATTGCAACTGTCTTTCCGCTCAACTTCTCCAGATCACAATCCTGCTGATAAAAAATTCTTGCCATAATAATTCATATCCTTTCAAATTTTAATTATTTTCAAATATTGTTTTACTGCCTCTGTCAAGAGAAACAATGCCCGTACGGCATATTTCCAGTATGGTAAATTCCTGCATAAGAGTGATAAATGCATCTATACGCTTGGTGTCCCCTGCTATGCGCATGGTGACGGATTCGTGGGTGTAGTCGATGGTTTCCGCCTTAAAGGCATCTGCCGCTGTTCGTATATCCTCACGTGTTTTAGAATCGTTTTTCACCTTTATCAGCATAAGCTCACAGCTTACGGATTCGTCCCTTGTAAGCTCCTTTACCTTGCACACATCGGGGAGCTTGCAAAGCTGATTTATGAGCTGACGGTGAATTTCCGGCTCGTGCTCATAGGTTACTGTTATTCGGGAATACTTGTCGGTTTCCGTTTCGCTTACGGTAAGGGAGTTTATGTTGAACTGCCGTCTGCGGAACATACTGGTGACACGGTTTAAAACACCGGACTCGTTTTTAACTAAAACACCTATAGTGTATTTAGGCATCTATCTCACCTGCCTTTGTAATGATGTCGTCCATTGAACCTCCGGGTGGAAGCATAGGAAGTACAAATTCGTCCTTGTCTATTGCACAGTCTATTACAAACGTTCCTTCGGCACAAAAGGCTTTTTCCAAGGCTATATTTAGTTCATCCAAGGTGTCTGCCTTCATACCGTCGGCACCAAAGGCTTTGGCAAGGGCTGTGAAATCTGTCTTTCTGCCCAGTACCGTGTTAGAGTAGTGCTTATTGTAGAATAAAGTCTGCCACTGACGAACCATACCGAGAACTCCATTGTTCATAATGAGGATTACAAGGGGAATATTATTTGACACCGCAGTTGCAAGCTCGTTTAAGCACATACCAAAGCTTCCGTCTCCGGTTACAAGCACCGTTCTTTTTCCTGTGCCCATTGCGGCACCGATTGCCGCTCCGAGACCAAAGCCCATAGTACCTAACCCCCCGCTTGAAACAAATCTCCTTGTGTGGCAGAATCTTGCGTGCTGTGCCGTCCACATCTGGTGCTGACCTACATCGGTGGCAACAGGAGTATCCTCACCTAAGAATCCGTTTAAAGCGGAAATAACATTGTAGGGAGTCATACCCTCCCGGGCATCAAGACAATCCTTCTCAGTATTTTTGTAACCTTCTATTTCCTTCTGCCATTGGGGGCGTTCTTTTTTATCCAATGCACTTATTAGCTTTTGAAGAGTAAGCTTTACGTCCCCTTTAAGAGAATGTGCAGGGCTTACCGTTTTGGCAAATTCGGAAGCATCCACATCTATATGAATAATTTTTGCTCCCGTTGCAAACTTTTCTTTATTGCCCGTAACACGGTCATTGAAGCGCACACCGAGGGATATGATGCAATCGGCATTATGCATTGCCACGGAAGATGCATAGTGTCCGTGCATTCCCTGCATCCCAAGAAATCTCGGATGGTCTGTTTCCACTCCGGATATACCCATAAGCGAACATCCGATAGGTGCATCTATAAGGTCTGCAAGTGCCTTGATTTCTTCCTCGGCACCGGAGTTTATGGCACCGCCGCCAAAATATATAAAAGGCCTTTTGGAATCTTTGATACATTCTACAGCAGCGGATATATCATCGCAAGGCTTTCTTTCATCGGCTTCCACGGGCTTTTCGGGGGTGTATTCCCACATAGCTATCTGCACATCCTTGGGTACATCTATAAGCACCGGACCGGGTCTGCCGGACTTGGCTATGCGGAAGGCTTCCCTCAGAGTATCTGCAAGCTTTTCCACAGAGCACACTATGTAGTTGTGCTTGGTTATGGGTAAAGTTACTCCGGTAATGTCAATCTCCTGAAAGCTGTCGGTGCCAAGCTGAGTGGTGGGTACGTTTCCGCAAATTGCCACAAGAGGAATTGAATCTAAGTATGCGTTGGCAATACCCGTTACAAGGTTGGTAGCTCCGGGGCCCGAGGTGGATATAACCACACCCACCTTGCCGGTGGTGCGGGCGTATCCGTCTGCGGCGTGGATTGCACCCTGCTCGTGAGCCGAAAGAATGTGTGTTATTTCGCTCTGATATTTATATAGTGAATCGTAGACATTGAGTATCTGTCCGCCGGGGTAACCAAATACCGTGTCGGCACCCTGCTCAATGAGTGTGCGTACGATTATATCTGCTCCCGATAATTTCATAATCATCATTCCTTACTTTACTATTTTGAATCCTTCATTTTTAAGTGCCTTTGTTATTTCCTGAACATGGTCATAGTTCTTTGTTTCCATAACTACGCGGAGATAACACCCGGTTACATCGGAGGTGGCACCGTTTCTTTCGTGGTGAACACCGGTCACATTGCCACCAAGGTCTGCAATAATACGGGACACATCTTTAAGCTGTCCCGGCTTATCCACAAGCTCCAGAATAAGGGTCGTTTCTCTGCCTGATTTCATAAGACCTCGCTCAATTACTCTTGAGAGGATGGAAACGTCAATGTTTCCGCCGGAAATAAGGCTTACCACCTTTTTGCCCTTTAGGGGGAATTTGTTAAACATAGCCGCTGCTACGGAAACCGCTCCGGCACCCTCGGCTATCATCTTCTGCTTTTCGATAAGAGCAAGTATTGCGGAAGATATTTCGTCATCGGTTACAAGGGCTATATCATCCACGTAGTTTTTAACAAGCTCATATGTATGCTCACCGGGCTGCTTTACGGCAATTCCGTCGGCTATAGTGGAAACGGACTTTAAGCACTCCATGCTGCCCTTGTTTACGGAATTAAACATACTTGGTGCTCCCGATGCCTGAACACCGTAAACTTTGATTGAAGGTTTTAAAGCCTTTATGGCATAGGCAACACCGGATATAAGTCCACCGCCTCCTATGGGTACAATTACCGCATCGCAGTCGGCAAATTCGTTTACAATCTCAAGTCCTACGGTACCCTGACCTGCAATGACATCTTCATCGTCAAAGGGATGTACAAAGGTGTAGCCCTTTTCGTCTTTAAGTTCAAGTGCCTTTGCATAGGCATCATCGTAGCAACCGTTTACAAGGCAAACCTCTGCACCGTAGCCCTTGGTAGCTTCCACCTTGGATATAGGCGCTGTGTCGGGAAGACAAATAAGTGAGCTGATACCGCATTTTGAAGCGGCAAGAGCAACACCCTGAGCGTGGTTTCCTGCGGAGCAGGCTATTACTCCCCTTGCCTTTTCCTCCTCGGAAAGCATTGCAATCTTGTAGCCGGAACCTCTTAATTTGAAGGAACCCGTATATTGAAGGTTTTCGGGTTTAAGGTAAAGCTCGCACTCATCGGTAATGCCGGAGGTGCTTACTATTGATGTGCTTCGTACAATATCCTTTAATACCACCGAAGCCTGAAAGATTTTATCAAGTGTCAACATATTATCATTCTCCTGACTTGTATGATATATGATTGTACTACCCAGCGCATAAAGATTGTATAAAGATTCCAAAGATGATATAAAGGTTTTATAAAGATAAAAAAGGGCTATTCCTGACACATTGGTGTCGGAATAGCCCTTTTATCCTTTTAAGGGGGTATAAAACTATTTACAATTTATATTTTCAAAGCTAAGTCCTTTGCAAAGTGCAAGGGATATGTTCTGAGATTCACCGTCGGGGGTACGGTTTATGGTAATATCCTTAAAGCGGATATTCTTTATTTCATGCCCCGGTTCATCAAAACCGGAAAGCTCTATGGCGGCGCATGCGGTTCTCTTTTCATCCTTGCCGTAGGTAATTGCGGTGATTTCCAAGTTTTCAAAGGTGCAATCTTCAAAGTACGGAACGGTAGGTGCGGCAATGCCGTCGTCATTGTAACCTACAGAGTGCATAAGGACTCTGCAAACCTTTGAGTCACGGACGCGGATATTACGAACATAGCCTCCGCGCTTTCGTGTACCCTTAATTTCTACACCATAGGTAGAATCACCCATATCACAGTCCCACACCCGGACATCGTTTATACCGCCGGACATTTCGCTTCCCATAGTAATGCCGTGACCGTAGTAGCTTACACAGTCAAACACCCTTATATGCTCACAAGGTCTGTTTACAACGTTGCCTTCGGGATTCTTACCGGATTTAACTGCAACGGCATCGTCACCGGTGTAGAACCGGGCATTAAACAAGGTGCAGTTTGTGGAAGAATCCGGGTCCCAACCGTCGCCGTTCCAAACCTTTTCGGAACGGAAGGTACAGTTGTGAGTTACCACGTTGTCGGAGTAAATCATATGTACATTCCAGCTTGCACCATTCTGTATTTCCACATCGGAAATAACAATATTCTGTGCATTACTCATATTGATAAGTCTTGGGCGTACTCTGCCGGGAATAGTAATTGAGGTTTCACATTCCTTTATGGCATCACCCAGAGAATCCATATAGTCCTTCATAAGGACTTTTTCTATTTCCACAACGTTTTCTGCAAGCTTTCTTCCGCCACCGCAGATAGTACCGCCACCGCGAATAACAACATTTTTGCAGTTGTAGCCGTCGTTGCGGTCAAGATTGCCAAGGTTTAAAAGTGCGGCATATGCCATCATTTCTATACCTTCAAAACGGCTGTGAATCTTGGGTGTATAGTCCTCTACATTGGTGGTGCCGTGGAGAATTGCTCCTTTGTCAATATAAAGCTCCATATCGGAGTGAAGCTTAAGGGAGCCTGTCATATAGTCACCCTCAGGAATGTATACACATTCCCCCGGCTTGCAATCGTCCAGAGCCCTTTGAAGCGCCGCGGTGTTTAAGGTAGTTCCGTCCCCTACAGCATTGTAGGGTTCTTTGGTTACATCTATACGCTTTGCCACAGCCTTGGTGGTACATAAAACAGGTTCAAAGGTCTTTACAACCTTTCCGCCGGACACAACCTCCACACCTACTTTATAGTCACAAACAGGTTTTAAATCATTAAAAGTATAATGGGTTCTGTCCGCTACGGCAACTTTTTCACCGTTTAAGAATATGTTGTAGTTTGAATCGGAGGGTATATCCTCCCCTTTTGTCCAAAAAACTGTAATTGAAGTATCATAGCAAATTTTTTCTATCACCAAAACACACTCCTTCACATATAGTACAGGTATATTCTACATTAGTTTTCGGAAAAAGTAAAGCAA
>CAYXPV010000136.1:0-5520 GCA_964467285.1 uncultured Oscillospiraceae bacterium | reverse complement strand
GATTGGTTGCGACAGAAAGGTTAAGGAAACTGTAGGCTACTGGGGCGACTCCATTACTCAGGGCATAGGCTCTACGCCCAATTCCTATCTTCATTGGAATGCAAGACTTTCGGATATGATAGGCGACAACTATGCTTACTGGAATATAGGCATAGGCTTCGGCAGGGCAAATGATGCCGCTTCCGGCGGTGCATGGATGTACAAGGCATTAAAATGTGACACATTAATTGTGTGCTTTGGTGTAAATGACCTTTGCAGATGGTTTACCACCGAAGAAACCAAGAAAGATTTAAATACAATTATAGATACTCTCAAATCCAAAGGTAAGAGGGTAATACTTCAGACTATACCTCCATTTGACTATAATGCAGAGCGTAATGCAAAATGGGTGGAGCTTAACGCTTACATAAAGGCAGAGCTTAAAGACAAGGTTGACTACCTTTACGACTGTGTACCTGCCTTATGGCAAAGTCCCGATATGCCCCATATGACAAAATACGGCGGTCATCCCAACGATGAAGGTGGCAAAGTCTGGGCAGAGGCTTTGTACGGGGAGATAAAGAACTTGTTTTAAAAGTCGGAGGATTTGCAATGAATGATTTAGGTAAGATTAAAGAAATCACCCTCGGTGCGCTTCGGGTTTATGAAAATGACGGTTATGTGTGCTTTTCACGGTTTACGGAAAAGCAGGAAAAGGACCTTCTTGACTATGGGTGCGGAACCAAGATTTTCGGGTGCTCAAATATCCGACTGGAGTTCTTCACAAAGGGCGGAGAAATAAGCTTTGATTATGAAATAACACCGGGGACGGTACGGGAATATTATTCCGTGGATTTAAAGGCAGACGGGGTGTACCGTTACGGAATCTGCAAAAACACCAACCGGGACAAGGATACATTTTCCTTTGACCTGCCGTGTACGGACAAGATGCAGAGAGTTACGGTGTATTTTCCCACAACTGCGTGCTTCAAACTTAAGAATCTGTCTTTACCTGAGGATTTTGAACCCCACAAACGGACTTTAAACATACTTACCCTTGGAGATTCCCTCGTTCAAGGTTATCACCCCAATCACTTCAGCAACACTTTTATGAATATTGTCGCAGACGAGCTTAATGCCCACGTGGTAAATCAGGCGGTGGGCGGTGACTGTTTCCGAAGGGAAAATGTATACATTGCCGATGGCTTTGAACCGGACTTTATCACCGTGGCATACGGTCTCAATGACTGGGGTTCTTACAGACTTGGAAAAGGCGAGGAGGCACATGCCTATCTTGAAGCCTTGACGGCTCTGTATCCCGATAAGCGGATTTTTCTCACACTTCCTGCTGACAATAAGTATATGGAAGCAAATGTGCAGAATGATGATATCATACATCAGGCAAAAGGCGAAGCAAGGGAAAGAGTTTCCACAATAGAGGAAGTAAGGCAGATTATAGCCGGTGCGGCAAAGGGTTTTGCCAATGTTATCTGCATAAATGCAAAGGACTTTGTACCGGGATATGAGGATTGCTACTTTGACGATAAGGTTCACTTTACAGATCTTGGTAACATACTTTATGCAATGGGATATGTAAAGGAAATCAGGAAATACATATAAAGGAGAAAAAGATGGATTTTACAAGACTTAAAGAATATATGGACCGACTTGTGTCCGAATACAAGGTGCCCGGCGTGGATTGCATTGTATACAAAGACCATGAAGAGCTTTTTCGTTACTATACCGGCAAAAGAGATATGGAAGAAAACAAAGCTATGGACGGAAATGAGATATACCTCATATTCTCTATGAGCAAAATGCTAACCTGCACAGCGGCACTTCAGCTTATGGAAAAGGGTAAGTTCAATCTTGACGACCCCTTGGCGAGATATATGCCCGAGTTTGAAAATATGAAGGTAACGAGTGATGAATTTGAAGGCAAAAACGATGCCAAAATTACCACCGGCAATTCAATCGGAGAGGCAGAAACCAATTCCGCGGAAGGAATTGCCCAAAACCCCATAACCATACGCCATCTTTTCACAATGAGTGCAGGCTTTAACTATGACCTTAATGCCGATTACATAGTAAAAACGAGAGAAGAAGGAAAAATCTCCACAAGAGAACTTGTAGGAAGTCTTTGCGCTACTACACTTGGCTTTGAGCCCGGAACACATTTCCGTTACAGCCTTTGCCACGATATACTCGGAGCACTGGTTGAAATATGGTCGGGTCAGAAGCTTGGGGACTATATGAAGAAGCATATTTTTGAACCTCTCGGCATGAAAAATACATTTTTCGGAATTGATAAAAGCAGGGTGGGCGACTACGCTGCAAGATACGCGTACGATACCGACGGTAATGTAAAAAGATTGCCTGTTGAATGTCTTTACAATCTGTCGGAGGAATATGAGAGTGGTGGTGCAGGTCTTACCTCCTGTACAGAGGATTATGCACTGTTTCTTGATGCTCTTGCATCGGGCGGTGTAGGTAAAACCGGCGCAAGAATACTTTCGCCCTTTACGGTTAAGCTTATGGGAACAAACCACCTTGACGATGTAAGGTACAAGGATTTTCAGGCGCTTCGCCCGGGATACGGCTACGGTTTGGGTGTGCGCACCCATGTTGACCCCACTCAAAGCAGTTCCGTAAGCCCCGTGGGTGAATTTGGCTGGGACGGTGCTGCAGGTGCATTTTCCATGGTAGATACTAAGAATAAGCTGTCCCTTACATACTTCCAGCATGTTCACTGCTGGCCCCTTCGTATTCAGACAGAAATGAGAAATGTCCTTTATTCTTGTATAGATTAAAAAACAAAGAAGGTATAAAAATGAAAACCAAACTAAGCATATGGTCAAGCTACTATGTAGAACTAACTCCCGAGGAAGCCGTGGAGGAATTCATAAAAAACGGCATACATAGTTGTGAACTTTCCGACGAACACGGACTTATGCTCCTTGAAAGGGGAGAGAATTTCATTGAAACCGCAAAGAAATTTGCTGAATTTGCCAAAGCGCGGGATTTTGATATTTCTCAGGGACACCTGTGGCTCGGTGTAAAAATATGCTCCGGTGATGACTCTTTGACTAACCTTTGCAAATGGATAGATATGTATGAGACAATAGGTATTAAAAATATGGTTCTCCATTGTGATAATTTTGCGAATATGAGTATCAGTAAATCGGAAAAACAAGACAGAAACATAGAAAGTCTTAAAATAATAGCAGATTATATAAAAGATAAAAATATTTATATATGCCTGGAAAATCTTCGCCCTCGCAGTCCAAAAGACGGTGACCTTGTTGATGAAAGTGTTGACGATCTTCTGTATATTATAGACAGGGTTGGAAGTAACAAACTTGCAATTTGTCTTGATACAGGTCACCTTAATCTTACAAAAAAGAATCACAGAGAATTTATACTCAAGGCAGGAAGTAAGCTTAGGGCACTTCATATTGCCGACAATCAGGGCGAAACCGACCAGCATATGATGCCCTTTGGAAAGGGTAATGTGGATTTCAAAGAAGTAGTGAAGGCTCTTCGTGAGATAAACTACGACGGACTTTTCAATATGGAAATCCCGGGTGAAAGTCAAATACCCTTTGAACTTAAAGGTGAAAAGATAAAGTTTATAAGGGCGTCTTATGATTATCTTATGAAAGAATAATTGCTACAGAGATTACAAAATACTCTTTATATAGGCTGTAGGCGAAAGTCCTGCAGCCTTTTTAAATGCCCTGGAAAAGTTGTGTATGGTTGTATAACCCAGAATTTCGGCAATCTGACTTACCGAGTAAGTATTTTCTCTTAATAATTTTTTTGCTTCGTTTATTTTAAGTTCGGCGTAGTATTCCATGGGACTTTTGCCTGACCATTCACCAAAAATCTTACATATACGGGTTTTACCCATGGAGAATGCAGTACACAGCTCTTTAAGTGTAAGGTTACCGCGGATATTCTTTTTCATATATTCGCTTATAAGCTCACAAAGGGAGTTTGCGGCAAGATTACGTGATTTTTCGTCGGACACAAGTCTTGAACCGGCTTTACTTCCTATGCGCATCAGTTTTATGAGAAACTCCGTAAAGTGGCACCCAAGAAGCTGTACAGCTCCGAAGGAACTTCGGGAAAAATCAAGATTTTCTTTGTTGTTGTAGTTGCCCGGTACGGTAACAAGCGCATTTTTTGCTTCTTCAAGGAAGAGGGACAGAAGAATCTTGCTTGTTTTATCTAACGTAAAGGTCTTGTTCTTGAAGTATTCCATTGCCTCGCCCGTGGCGGTAAATGCCACAACCAGCATATTGTTTGGAGCCTTTTTGTCGGAAATGTGGGCGTGAAGTTCCATAGGCTTGTGAAATATTACCTGCCCTTGACTTAAATTGCATCCTACACCGTCGGTTATGGCGTAGATGTTACCGTTGTCTACATACACCATTTCCCAGAAATCGTGGGATTCCGGTTCGTGAGTAAAATCTTTCCCCAATTCAAAATAGTATATAGAGTTAAAACCTTGTATGTTTATTTCTTCTTTAATAGGTTGCATATCAAACATAATTTTCACCCTCGCGGACAAAATGATAAATTTTGAGTAATATTTGTTAAATACAAATCCACATGGCTATTATATAATCAAATTACAGTAATGTCAATATTTATAGGGAGGTAGTAAGATATGAATGTATTAGCTGTAGGGGCTCATCCCGATGATATCGAAATATCTTGCAGCGGAACTCTTGCCAAATGTGTTAAACGTGGCGACAAGGTTACTGTATGTCATGTAGCAAACGGAAATATGGGCCATGAAATCATCAGCCCCGAGGAGTTAAGAGAAATCAGAATAGGCGAGGCAAAGAAAGCAGGTTCTCTTGCCGGTATCGAAGTAGTTACCCTTGATGTGGGCGATTTGCTTCCCAACGGTTGCTCCATTGAGCAGAGAGATAAGCTTATTGCTTTGATTAAGAAGGTTCAGCCGGACTTTATTATAACTCACAGTCCTACCGACTATATGCCCGACCACCTTGCAGTACAGAAGCTTGTATTTGATGCTTCCTTCGGTGCAAGTGTGCCTCACTACGGTGCAGAGGGTAAGGCGGCAGTGGTTCCCATATTCTATATGGATAACCTTGCAGGTATGAACTTCCTTCCCACAGAGTATGTGGATATAACCGATGAAATCGACCTTAAAATAGAAATGCTTGAGTGCCACGAAAGTCAGCTCAAATGGATGAGAGACCACGACGGTATAGACTTTGCAGACTTTGTACGTACCTGCTCAAAATTCCGCGGACTTCAGTGCGGAGTTACTTATGCAGAGGCGTTTACACAGGAGCTTGTGTGGCCGAAAGTAGTAATCAAACGGTTATTACCATAAATTACGGAATGTAAAAAAATAATCAAAAAACAATTATTTATAAAAGGAGAAATGAAAAATGGATTTTTTATCAACTGTTAAAGGCAGCCTTCTCGAAGGTTTTTATCCTAAGGGTTGGGACCTTGCAAAAATGGATGCTTGTTGCGACAAGGGCGTAGCAAGAGAGGATT
>CAYXPV010000135.1:0-5583 GCA_964467285.1 uncultured Oscillospiraceae bacterium | reverse complement strand
AAGAAGAACCCGATTTTTGCCTAACGCAAAGTCGGGTTCTTCGACAGTCTGAAGCATTGTGAAATATAATTTCACAATGCTTTTTTGTAATCAAATCATCAGAACTTAATTTCCAAAACCTCGCCTATGTCCAAAAGAAATAGATAAGTATTACTTACTGTAGCTCCCAGCGCTTTTTCAAGTGCTGTCTTATAGTATTTCAACTGAATACTATACTTCCTTTTTATATCCTCGATATCTTTCACCTTGTCGGTTTTGTAATCAACAATAACAACCGTACCGTCATTTCTTGTATAATAAGCATCAATCATCCCTTGAACGATGATTTTCTCTTCCGAAGGTGCCGAAGGAAAAACGGTAGCTGCATCAACCGAAATTTTAAATCCGAATTCCCTCTTCAAGGTATGATGAAACATTGAAATTTCCCTGCCAATATCCGTATTAAGAATGGTATAAATTTTTTCGCAATCAATATATTCCGCCTCGTCTTTAGTGAAAACCCCCATATTAATAAACTCATCCAGTTGTTTCTTTACACATTCGGGTTCATCAATGCGAGAAAAATCAAATTTTTCCATAAAATAATGTACAAGCGTACCAACTTGTGCGGCATTCAAACCGGTCTTACTGTTTATGAAACTTGGTGTCGAAAGGGACTTTGTATTATAATACTCGAATACACTTTCTTCTTCAACGCTTCTTCTCTTAAGTTCGGTAACAGACATATTTGAAGGGATAGCCGAAAGACTATGGGCAGGATAAACGTAATCAAGACAGTCTTTAACCCTTTCATACAATGCGCAATCCCTGTGTATTTCATTAATATGCCGTCTTGTTTGGCTGACGGGCAAATTAATTACAAGTTTGTTTTTTGGAATTATTTCAATTTTAAAAGAAGAACCGTCATTGATACGTACCTTTGGTTTAATAAATTCAAATTCATGACTGCAATTTATATTTCTCAATACAGACATAAGAATCCAGTCGCCGTAAGACTTTGCACAAGCAGAAACATCGGAAGACAGTTTAACATCTTCGTTAGCAATAAGTGCAGAAATTTTTTCGACCTTTGAATGTAACTTTCTTCCCGAACCGGTGATTATAAGTTTTTCTTTCGGACGAGTTAAAGCAACGTAAAGAACTCTCATTTCCTCAGATAACATCTTCCGGTATTTAACATCTTTAATGAGCTTTTTTTGAGGCAATTCGTAATAATACCTGGAAAAATAGTCATAAAAATTAACTCCAAAACCGAAATCCTTATCAAGAAGTATTTTATCAGACTTAATATCCCTATCGTTAAACTGTTTAAAAGAATCAGATAAAAATACAACAGGAAATTCAAGTCCTTTACTTTTATGAATAGTCATAATGCGAACTACATCTTCATCATCGCTCAAAGTTTTGGCAGGTTCAATGTCTTTATTGTTCTTTTTTAAATTATCCACATATTTAATAAAATCAAAAATTCCTTTATAAGATGTTTTTTCGAAATCATATGCACGAGTCAACAAAGCCTCTACATTAGCCTTTCTGAGTTCGGGATTATGCATAAAAGCAAGGTAAGAAATATAATCTGTTTTACTTATTACATCGTCAATAAGTTTATCTGTAGGAAGATATTTTGACTTTTCATAAAATTCTTTCAGCATTGAAAGAAAATGGGAAAGTTTAACTTTTAATTCATTTTCGTTTGAACGAATGTAATGCAGAAGCGAGGAATAAAAATATCCCTTTCGTTTTGTCAATCGAACAGTCAGAAAATCATCATCGGTAAAGCCTATAACAGGATGCCTCATTACAGAAAGTAAAGCAACGTCATCAAAAGGATTATCAATAATTTTTAAAAAGTTAATGATAAACGAAACTTCAGGTGCATCAAAATATCCGCTTCCGAAATCACAGTAAACAGGTATTTGATATGCACTCAAAACTCTGTTAAGAGTTTCTGCTTTTTCGCCACCAGCACGCAAAAGTATTACAATATCAGAATACCTGACAGGTCTGTAGGTCTTTTTCTCTTTGTCAAAAATCAGATACGGTTCATCACTGCTTGAAAATTGCAACATAGACTTAATTTTTTCAGCTATGTAAACAGCTTCGGCTTCCATACCTTTCATATCAAGATATGCATCCCCGTTATCACCTTCACCAAATTCAATCTCATCGTTATCGGTTTCAATTAAGGCAATATCTATGAAATCCGTATCTTTATTTTTATCTTCGTATCCGCCGTCATTGTAATACAAAAATTCAGTTTCATCATACTCAAGTTCACCGCATGCCAAAGACATAATTTGCGAAAACACAGAATTTACACCGTCGATAACAGATTTTCTGCTTCTGAAATTCTTGTTAAGAAGTATTTTATTATATTTAGCAGATGAATCGTACAAAGAATATTTGTCCGCTTTTTCTTTAAACAAACCCGGTTCACTTCCGCGAAAACCGTATATGCTCTGCTTCATATCGCCAACCATAAACATATTGGGTTCATGGATATTAGCACGAGAAATAAGGGAAAACAAACGTTCCTGCACACTGTTGCAATCTTGATATTCGTCAACATAAATTTCACTAAACTTATTCATAAGTTGCTTCGCAAGTTCACTTTGACAACCGTAGTCGTCTTGAAGCAGACGCAGAGCCATGTGCTCAACATCGACAAAATCAACTAATCCCTTATGTTTTTTTGCAGAACTGAAATCCTGCGAAAACCGTGTTACTATTTCAATTATTTTCTCTACTGATTTACAGGAAGTGTGTACATCGGCAGACAAGTCTGAGTATGATGTCTTGAAAATATCCGTAAGTTCATCTTTTAGTGATTTGCCCTTATCTCTGGGTATTTTAACGGAAGCTTTATCAAATTCATCAGTATTCCTAGGAAAATACAATGCAGGAAATTCAAATTTTTCCACAGCATTTTTAATTTCGTCCCAGGAGGATTTTGAATCTGCCAACACAAAATTATTCTTTTCATCAATTAATTGATTATATACCTTTTCAAAGCTTTGGTAACCTTCGGCCTGCTTTATAGCTTCATCATAATACGCAATGGCACGCCTGCAAAGCTCTTTTGCTCTATGAATAAAATACTTTTCCCAAATACTATTATCTGCATATTTTGTTTTAAAACCTTCAAGTTCTTCGATTCCTCCGGGAAGAGAATTGGTAAAGTTGTATATAGCTTCAATTATACTCATAAGTTCCTTATCGTTTTTCTGAGTATAAGAGTTTACCAAATCAAGAAAAACTTCATCGCCGGCAGTATAATATCCCTCAAATACACGGTTCAATACGTCGGTTTTTATAATTTCAAGTTCTGCTGTATCCCCAACTTTAATATCAGGATCAAGTCCGAGTTTATAAAAATTATTTCTGATAATATCAAGACAAAAGCTGTCGATTGTGCAAATCGAGGCAGAGTTAATAAGAACAAGCTGTTTATTAAGCCTGTCCGAATTCGCATCGTTTTCAAGGTTGTCCATAATCTTGCTCATTAATCTGCTTTTAAGTTCAGAAGCGGCAGCGTTTGTAAAAGTAACAACAAGTATTTTATCAATATCAGTCAAGCCCTTTACAATGCGACTAACGATACGTTCTACCATTACTGCAGTCTTACCTGAACCGGCAGCGGCAGAAACAAGATTATCGGCACAATGGGCTTCAATTGCGGTATTTTGCTCCTTAGTCCACTTGGTCTTTGTTGTTTCCAAAAGTTTCTGCCTCCATTTCTTTTACAATTTCATCATACCCGTTGATGGGTTTAAAGAAACGGTATTCATTGTCGAGAACATCAAAACGACATATTCCGTTATATTTACAATAATCGCAGGGGCTGAATTTAGATTTTTTACAAGGTGCTATATCAAATTTACCGCTGAAAATATCGTCACATATTGCCCCTATTTTCTTTTTCAGGTATATATCAATAGTCTTAAAATCATTAAGGTCAACACGTTTGTTTTTATGGCTTCTGGTCAGCGATTTTTTCAATTTATCATCGTAACCGTCCAATACTTCCTCATTACAAGGCACTATTCCCTTTAATTTGAATTCGTCATAAATCGCCGTTAAAGCATCCTCACGTTTCATAGCACCGTCGGATTTAACAACCATATCACTCACAGGGAAATACCACGCTCCCCCATATTCATATTCAGAATTTGAAGAAACAAGTTTGTTTAAATATATCATAAGCTGAACACTCAGCCCATACATTACGTCATCAAGGCGAAATTCTTTGTGACCTGTTTTATAATCGATGACACGAATATAAGATACTCCGTCAGATTTATAAATATCAGCCCTGTCGATAATACCTGTAAGTTTCACGAAGTTATCTTTATCGGTAGTAATTTCAATGGCACCAAGGGGTGAATCATCTTTAAAAGCAATTTCATATCCCATAGGTTCAAATGATGAATTTATAAACTGTTGTTTTATGATGTTATAGCAAAGTAAAATTGAGTTTTTCAGACGTAAAAGAGTATACTTATCACGCATGGAAACATCATCGGAAGCGCCGTTTAGTTCTGTTATATATTCAGCAATATAATCATCAATTCTCGAAATAACAATGTCATCGGAAACATTTTTAAATTCATCTGTGGAATTACCGTATTCCTTACATAATTTTTCTAATATTCCATGTGTAAGATTACCAATATCAATAGCATCAACCACCTCTTCCTTTTCAGGTTCAAGGTGTAAAACATAATCAATGAAATAGGCATATTTGCACGCCATATATCTTTCAAGCTTTGAAACCGACGTATATGAAAGCATGGGAATGAGAGCTTTTATATTTTCTTCGCTTAAAGAATTAAAATAATTATCTGCCAAACGAAACTTCTCAAGTTTTTCGGAAAAGTTTTCCGCTGAAGAAGAATAATAGTCATAGACACACGCCCAGACGGGATTCACATCAAAATTATTTATATAACGGCTGTAATTATATGCAAGGTCAGATTTGGTATAGTCCTTACCAAGAAGTCTAAACATATTTTCGAAAGAGGCTTCGGAATGCTCTTTCAAAGAAAAAAGCTTCATTATGCGACTTATGACATAGGATTTTCGCAATGTTTTAAAGGCGTTATCCGCTTTAGAATAAGAAATATAAAGTTTTTCGGAAGGAATGGTAAAGCCACTGTAAGCGGAAAACTGCGAATAATATGAAGCAATCTCAGAAGTTGTTGAAAATTCAAAACCGCATTTTTTCATAGATTCTTTGTCGCTGTCGCCCAAAACTCCGTCTGGTTTTTTGGCAACAGGAAACAAGCCCTCGTTGACTCCAAGAACAAAAAGGACTTTAATATTTTCAAACCTGGTTCGTTCGGTGTTACCTATTTGCACCCTGTCCACGCCTGTAGGCAAAAAACCGACCTTATGTTGCGAAAAACCCGTAGTGAGTAATTCATAAAAGGTTTCGGTGCTTACTTTTCTGTCACCGCAAATTTCCACTAACTCATCAAATGTAGAAATTATGATATCCCATAACTTTTCATACTCCTTAGAAAGTCGCACTTCTCCGGAACCATTAAATTTATCAATATACATAGCTATGGTTTCCGGCATTTT
>CAYXPV010000134.1:0-5596 GCA_964467285.1 uncultured Oscillospiraceae bacterium | reverse complement strand
ATCAGATGTATAGCCTTCCCAAAATGATGTGGATTAAAAATAACCGTCCCGAAGTATATGCAAAGGTAAAGCGGTTTTTGCTTATGGAAGATTACATTGTCTATAAGCTTACCGGTGAAGCCTATATAGACTACTCCCTTGCCGCCAGAACAATGGCTTTTGACATTCGCAATAAATGCTGGAGTGACGAAATTTTAAAGGGAGCAGGTATAGATAAGACTTTGCTGTCGACTCCGGTTCCTGCTTTTAATGTTGCAGGCAGTATCAAGCCTGATGTTGCAAAAGAATTGGATGTAGGTACTGTCAAAGTAGTAAACGGCGCTCATGACCAGGTTGCGGCAGCTGTCGGTGCAGGTGTTTTCTCGGTTGGCGAAGCTGTAGACGGAACAGGTACGGTGGAATGTGTTACTCCCGTTTTTGACAAAATACCCGATTTCGAAAAACTCTATGATGAAGGTTATTCCGTAGTTCCTTATGTTTTTGATGGAACATATGTTTGCTATGCATTGTCCTTTACGGGCGGTGCAACTTTAAAGTGGTTCCGCGATAATTTTGCATCGGGCAAAAGCTATGCTCAGCTTGATGCAGAGGTAACCCCCGGACCGGGCAAGGTTCTGATACTTCCTCATTTTGCAGGTGCGGCAAATCCCTATATGGATAACGGCTCAAAAGCTTCCGTAATAGGTCTTACTCTGGCGCATACGGCATCGGATATATACAAAGCACTTATGGAAGGTGTAACCTACGAAATAATGAACAATATTGAGCATCTTGAAAGCTTCGGTATAAATCTTACAAAGCTTTACGCCACAGGCGGCGGTGCTTCTTCGGAGGTATGGCTTCAGATTAAAGCGGATATTTTAAACCGTCCGGTAACTGCTCTCCTTGCAAAAGAGGCAGGTGCTTGCGGAACATGTATGATGGTAGGTGTGGCTATAGGTTTGTATAAGGATTTGTATGCTGCAAAGGATGCCTTTGTAAAGGAAAGAAAAACCTTCATCCCCAATCCTGAAAATGCACAAAAGTACAGCAGATATTTCTGTGAGTACAAAAAGATTTACGACTCGGTAAGAAAAATTATGAAGGAGGCAGACTATGAATAAATATATCGGACACCAAAATCAGCTTTACGGCGTTGAAGAGATGCGCCTTTGCGGTGGCAAAGGTGACGGTATGCGTATGCTTTATGTCCGCAACGGCAAAGGCCTTGAATTCTGGGTATCCCTTGACAGATGTGCAGATATATCCCGTCTTTCGGTAAAGGGAGATAATTTCGGATATTTTGCTCCCTGCGGATATGTTTCTCCCAAGTACTATGACGGTAAGGGTGCAGGCTTCTTAAAGTCTTTTACTGCAGGTTTTTTTACCACCTGCGGACTTACTGCTGTAGGTAATCCCTGTACCGATGAAGGTGAAGAACTTCCTCTTCACGGTACAATTTCAAACACACCTTGTGAAAATTTTGCTCATTGGATTTCGGAGGACGGCATACACATAAAGGCTGTGGTAAGGGATGCGGCAATATTTAATCATCAGTTATTTTTAGAGCGTGAGTATGTTGTTTCTTTAACAGAAAATGTTATCCATATGACCGATAAAGTTAAAAATATCGGTCCCACCGTAAGCCCTCTTGAAATTCTCTATCATTGCAATATGGGCTATCCTTTACTTGATGAAAACTCAGAAATCAAAATTCCTTCCGTAGAAGTTACACCCCGTAACGAACATGCAAAGGAAGGTATAGAGAATTGCCTTAAGGCAGAAAAGCCCCAAAACGGCTATGAAGAAATGTGTTTCTATCACAAATTACAGGGAAATACCGAGGTTTCCATATACAATCCTGCAATAAACAAAGGTCTCAAAATCTGCTATAATGCAGACGAGCTCAAGTATTTCACACAATGGAAGATGATGGGCGAATATGACTATGTTATGGGACTTGAACCCGGCAACTGTACTCCCGACGGACGTAATGCAATGCGTGAAAAGGGTATGCTTGAGTTTTTAAATCCCGGTGATGAAAAAACATTCGGTTTAAAATTTGAAATGACAGGAGAAAAATAATGCTGGTATCATTAAACAAAATTCTTAAAATTGCCGAGGCAAGAAAAATTGCCATCGGATCATTCAATACCCCTAACCTTGAAAGTCTTATGGCAATTCTGTCCGCAGCCGAGGAATTAAATGAGCCTGTTATCATCATGCACGCTCAGCTCCACGAGGATATAGGTGTATGCAAGCTTGACGATATGGGACCTCTTATGGTTTATATGGCAGAAAAGGCATCTGTTCCCGTATGCGTTCACCTTGACCACGGCACAGATTTGGGATATGTTAAGAAAGCTTTGGATATAGGCTTTAACTCCGTTATGTTCGACGGCTCGGAAGGAAACTTTGAAGAGAATATTGCAAACACCGCAGCGGTTGTTGAGATTGCAAAGGCTTTTGATGCTTCCGTTGAAGGCGAAGTAGGCTCTATGGGCGAAAGAGCAGATGGTTACGGTGACCACCACGGCGAAAGTATATACACCGATCCGGATCTTGCAGAAAAATTTGTAAAGGAAACGGGTATAGATGCACTTGCCTGTGCTTTTGGTACGGTACACGGAATATCCGCTACCAAGATGAAGCTTGATTACGACAGAATAAGTATGATAAAAGAAAAGGTTGATGTACCTTTGGTAATGCACGGAGCAAGCGGACTTACCGAGGAAGAATTTAAGAAAACTATCAACCGCGGTATACGTAAGATAAATTACTATTCCAATACATCCAAGTTTGCTGCAGAAGCTGTTTCCAAGAAAACATACACTCAGTTCCATGACCTTGTAAATGATGCTACACAGGCAATAAAGGATGATGTAAAGGAAGCTATGCGAATTTTTGCTATGAGATAATGTTGCAAAAATAGCGTTTCGGTGATATAATGATTCTGTACTTTGCTTACAGTAAATCATTGATAAATTATACTAAATAAAGGATATTGCTTAGCAAGGTACATCTAAGCAATATCCTTTTTATATTTGGAGGCGGTAATATGCGCGAAAAAATTCTTTTTGACGATAACTGGTATTTTCACTGTGGAGATGTGGATATAGATTATCCCCAAACAAAAGGTCCCGTGTATACCATGGCAAAGACCGAAAGGGTAAAGATGGGTCCCGGTAGCCGTTACTATGACATAGATGTTGAAGGCTATGGCTACAAAAATGAAATCAGCAGTGAAAAATGGGAGATTGTAAACCTTCCTCACGATTACATAATAACTCAGACACCTACCCCGGAAGCCAACGAAACACTGGGCTTTTTTGAGTACAAAAATGCCTGGTACAGAAAGGATTTTGAATGTGCCGGTGAGGATTTGTCAAAGCGCATTACCCTGTATTTTGAGGGTGTGGCAACCCACGCAACCGTGTATTTAAACGGTAGCATAATCTGCCGTAATTACTGCGGTTATACGCCCTTTGAAGCAGATATATCCGATTACGTATGCGAGGGCAAAAATGTCCTTGCGGTTTACGTCGACGCCACTTCTTCCCACGAAGGCTGGTGGTACGAGGGTGCAGGTATTTACCGCCACGTTTGGCTTATAAAAACAGATAAGGTATGTGTAGATAACTGGGGTGTATATGTTCATCCCGAAAAGAATTCAGATACACTTTGGTCAGTTCCTGCAGAAACCACCCTTGTAAATGATAACGGCTATACTGTAAATGCGGAAGTTCTCCATAAAGTAAAGGATGCAAATGGAAATGAAGTCTTAAGCTTTGCATCTTGTGTAAGTGTTGAACCCTTTTCAAAGGCGGAGACAGTTGCCGAGGGTTCTATTGAAAATCCCTTACTCTGGAGTCCGGATTCTCCTGTACTCTATACTCTTGAAACCGAGGTTGTTGTCGGGGGAGCAATTATAGATACAGTCAAAAACACTTTTGGTTTCAGAACCTTTGAATGTACACCCAATGACGGACTGCTCATAAACGGCGTAAGGACACCCATAAACGGTGTTTGCGCTCATCAGGATTTCGGCATTACAGGAAAGGCACTTCCCGACAACATTCACCGCTACAAGGCAGAGCTTGTAAAGGAAATGGGAGCCAACGGTTACAGAACAAGCCACTATCCCCACAGCGAAGCTCTTATGGATGCTATGGATGAGCTTGGCTTTATTGTTATGAACGAAACCCGTTGGTTTGAGTCATCCGAGGAAGGTATAAAGCAGCTTGAATCCCTCGTAAAGCGTGACCGCAACCGTCCCTCCGTATTTTTCTGGTCAATAGGTAACGAAGAAGTTATTACAACCACTCCCGAAGGCAAAAGAATTGCCGACAGAATGGTTAATGCAGTAAAGAAGCTTGACAAAACCCGTCCCGTTACCATGGCAATTTCCCACGCTTCGGAAGGGGTTACTATGTATGACAGTATAGATGTTATAGGTCTTAACTATAGCTTAAGTGAGTTCGACAGACTCCACGAAGAATACCCCGACAAAGCCTTCTTTTCATCGGAATGTTGTGCCACCGGAACCACAAGAGGATGGTACTTTGAGGACAGTCCCGAAAAGGGATTTACCTCCGCTTACGACAAGGACACCTCAAATTGGTTTATGGGCAGAGAAAACACAACCGCCTTTTTTGAAACCCGCCCATGGGTAATGGGAATATATCAGTGGATTGCCTTTGAACACAGAGGCGAATCCGTAAAGTGGCCCCGTCTTTGCTCCATGTCCGGTGCCATAGATTTGTATCTGCAGAAGAAGGATGCTTTCTATCAGAATCAATCCTTCTGGATAAAGGACAGACCTGTTCTTCATATCTTACCTCATTGGAATTTTGATGGTATGGAGGGCGAAAACATAAACGTATGGGCGTACACCAACTGTTCCGAGGTTGAGCTTTTTGTAAACGGCAAAAGCGCAGGCAGGGTAGAGGTTAAGCCAAACCGTCATGGAGAATGGCAGGTTCCTTATGCTCCCGGTGAAATAAAGGCAGTAGGCTATATAGACGGCAAAGAGGTTATAACAGACACACGTATAACCACAGGCAAACCTGTTGCCCTTGGTATGAAGCTTGAAAATACCGTAAAAGCAAACGGAAGGGATATAGCGCTTATATCCTGCTACGCTGTAGACAGCGAGGGCAGGGAAGTGCCTACGGCATCGCCATATGTGTCCTTTAACTGTAACAGCTTAGGTACAGTTGTGGGTACAGGCTCAGCCAATACTGATATTGTTCCCGTAACTTCTACCGAAAGAAAAATGTGGAGCGGCAGAATTACTGTTGCCGTTAAGGTGAAGGATATAGAGGGTACTCTTAAGGTTTATGCACAGAGCGAAAACTTGAAAACAGGTGTTCTTGATATTGATTTGTCTGTGTGATAAATTTTGAAAAGTATGCGTGCTTAAAAAGTCACCGGTAAGAATTGAATTTTTTGCTCATGGTTTGAAAAATCATAGTAAAGCAGTCAAAAATTGTTGTGAGAATAAATAGATTGACAATATCCTACAATTTGTATATAATACAAATTGTAGGATATATTTATTGTATAAATAATAGGAGGTAGTTATGAATATAAATACTGAAACAATTACAACTATGAC
>CAYXPV010000133.1:0-5617 GCA_964467285.1 uncultured Oscillospiraceae bacterium | reverse complement strand
AGAGAAAACCTCTTTCATACTCATAACAACGGACCAACCCATAAGGATATACAGCACCATGGAAATCTTCTGAAATCTCTTTAGATTAATGGAGTTAAGCACAATGCCCAGTACTGTACAAAAGGCATTGACACCAAAAAGCACCCAACCCATAGCACCCTTTAACATCCACAGACATATAGGTGTATATGTACCGAGGATAAGAAGAAATATGGAGCAATGGTCAAACACCCTGAAAACAAACTTAGCCTTGTTGTTGGTAAGTGAATGATACAAAGACGAGAAGGTGTAAAGCAGCACAAGTGAACCGCCGTAAATGCAGGCGGACACAATACCGATGGCGGTGCTGTAGAATGCGGAACGGACAATAACCAAAACACAAGCCGCAATTGCCAAGAGAGTACCTACACCGTGAGAAACGGCATTGGCTATTTCCTCGCCCAAAGTCTGAATACGCTCAATAGCTTTTTTCATAAAACCAACTCCTTTTAATGTTAGACATAAGATGTTGTGACGTATAACATTAGATTACCACATGTTACACATTTTGTCAATCATTAAAATCAAAAATCGTACGGTCATTATCAAGTTTTAAATATGCATCAAAGCTCTTGCCCGATTTGGGTGATACAAAACCTTTAAGCTTCTGTGTTTTTCCTTGGCAAATAAGCTTTTCCACGGCACTTTTGGGTATAACTCTGCCGCAGATAACATTATTTACGCTGAAACGGCAATTATTACCCCTGTACATAGAGCATCCGTAACCAAAGGAGGTACGGCGTATTTCACCGTCACAAAGTGGGCACTTGCCTATAACATCGCCTATGAAGCCGTCGTCAAGGTCATTACCCTCATCATATTCGCGCTTTTCAAAAACAGCCTTAATCTCTGTTTTGGCAAGCTCAACGCTGTCATTCACCGTAATTTCCCCTCGGAAAACCTGCTTCAAGGCTTTACCCAGGTTTGCCGTCTTGTACTTATCCATTGATATGTTCATACGTTCAATGGATTCTATAAGCTTTATACCGTCAGGTAATATATAGTATACATCCTTTTTCAGTTCTATATACCTGCTCTTTTGAGCATTGCCTATAATTCCGGTTCTTGTTGCTTCCGTACCAAGCTCCAAGCCTTCAAACATTGCCTTGTATTCCTCGGCATCGTCCTCGGTTTCGATATTTGCCTTTTCTTCACGGAAGGGGTTTTTAAGATAGTTATTTAAAGTTTCTATGGTGTAGTGCTTGGGCGGACTTGTTTCCTTTTCCGTAGGTACGAAATTAAGCTTTACCTCGTCACCTTTGTTTAAGGGAGGCAGAATCTTATCCTTTTTGGAATAATCATCATATTTTGTCCAACCGGGTTCGGATATGACCATACCTTTTACGGTGTACTGTTCCTTGCCGGAAGCATCTATTGTTATTTCGGTTTTGTGGGTTATGCATTCTTCGGAGCAGAACACAGCCACAAAACGCCTTAAGATAGTTTTGTATACTATGGTTTCCTTTTCGTTTAGGGTTTCCTTACCGGGTATCTTTCTTGTAGGGGTAAGGGCGCTGTGGGACTCTATTTTGGAGTCGTCAAATATGGTTTTCTTGTTTTTGAATACAACGGGATAGCCCATCTTTGCCACAAGACCTATAATTTCCTTTATCTTGCCCTGCTCTGCTGTTGCAAGATACTCGGAGTTGGTTCTCGGGTATGTCACATAGCCTTTTTCGTACAAATCCTGCACTATCTTAAGGCTTTCGTCCATAGACATCTTATATTTCTTTCCAAGTACGTTCTGGAGTTTGGAGAGAGAATAAAGCTTTCCGGGAGAAAGCATGTCCTTCTTCTTTTTGACATCGGTAACTATGCCGGGGTTCGCGTTTAATACATCACAGGAACGCTGTGCCCTGTTTAAATCGTTTTTGTCGAACTTGTGCTTACTGGTAAGCTCCAGCTCAACCCCGTCTATATCGGTTTTGCTCACTAAGGCGTAGTAAATATCCTTCACAAAGTTCTTTATTGCCATATCACGGTCGTATATAGCTTTTACTATGGGAACTATAACTCTGCCCACACGCATAAGAGTTCCCGTCTTTAAAGTTGCGTAACGGGTAAGGTTAACGCCGTAGAGCCAATCAATATAGGTACGGGCAAAACCCTCGTCTGCAAGGTTGTCGTACTCGGTTTCGTCCTTCATATCGGAAAGCCCTTCCATAATGGTTTCCGAAGTCTGGTCGGGAAGCCAAAGACGCTTTAAGCTCTTCTCGGTTTTAAGGGCATTATCCACACAAAGACGGACTATAATCTCACCCTCACGGTCGGCGTCCCCTGCGTTAACTATGGTGTCCACATCTTCTCTGGAGCAAAGACGGGAAATGGTGTCAAACTGTTTCTTAACACCCGGGTCGGTTTGCTTGTCCTTCCCTTTTTTCAGTTCAAACATAAATTTTTGGGGAAAGCAAGGAAGGTTTGCAACTGTCCATCTGTTGTTTTCGGTTTCTCCGGTGTACTTTTCTATATCACAAAGAGAAAAGAGGTGACCGAAAACCCAGGTAACAATGTAGTCCTGACCTTCGTAATAGCCGTCTTTTCTCTTCATTTGTCCTATTGAATTTGATATGTTTGCGGCAAGGCTTGGCTTCTCCGCTATAATTAACTTCATATTGACATACACCTTTTATAAATAGATATATTAATTATATAATAAATGAAAGTTATAGTCAATAAGTTAAATGAATCTCTTACATTGACTTTTTCTGTAGCCTATGATATACTTTAATAAGTAAGTACGGAGCGTGAAGCCTTATGGATAGTGTATTATGTGAAATAAAAAAAATCGCATTGAAGTATCCTGACATAAACAAGATAATTCTTTTCGGTTCAAGAGCAAGAAAAGACAATACTGCATCAAGTGATTACGATATAGCGGTCTTTTCAAGCGGTAGTGACATTTCTTTGAAAAGCAGCTTTATTGAAGAAATTGAAAATATTGAAACACTCAATAAAATTGACGTGGTATGGATAAAACAAAGGCACAGAGAAACGGAACTATATCTGAATATTATTAGGGATGGAATTGTAATTATGGATAAATTCGGAACAAAAATAAACAATTTTAAAAACGCTCTTGCCCGTCTTCACGAGGCATTGGTTGAATCGGCATCGTCTGAAAGCCTGACAGTTCGTGACGGTGTAATTCAAAGATTTGAATTTACCACAGAGCTTGCATGGAAAACCCTTCGTGAATATCTCATATCTCTCGGATTTGAGGAAATAAACAATCCAAAAGGAGTGCTTACCGAAGCTTTCAACAACGGAATTATAACCGATGACGATGGTTGGCTCCGGATTGTACGCGACAGAAACTCAACAACTCACATATATGATGAAGAGGATGCCGCAGAGATATATGAAAGAATTGCAAACAGTCACATAAAGCTTTTTGACAGCTTAAAAGAAAAGCTTGATAACGTTTAAAAATTTTTGTCGAAAACACCACTCAATTTTATAAATGAGTGGTGTTTTTATTAAAGCTATTTAATTTAAGGATATACTTTCTTCAACGCCATTCTTCATAGCTCTACCCTTACCATCTTCATCAACATAAATACTGTCATATTCAAAACCTAAAACAAGCTTATGATTTACAAGATTTATAAGTCCCCACTTACCATTTTTCTTGGCTTGTAAATGCGGTTGATATAAAACCATATAAGGGTGATATACATAATCGTAGTCAAATCCCACAACAATATTATGATTTTTATCAACACAGCCCCATTTACCGTTTTTTAACAATCCAATATAACCATGTTTGAAATTGGTATTTGTACAATCGGAATAAACACAAGGGATAACCTCTTTACCATTGGTATCAATAAATCCTATTTTTCCATCTTTTCTTACCAATGCTCTGTCTCCGATATACGCAGCAACAAAATCATACTCTTTCGCAGATTCTTTGGATTCTTTAGTTTTATTTGATTCTCCGGATTCTTTAGTTTTGTTAGATTCTCCTGTTTTGGTTTCGTTTTGAGCTGATGTTTCTTTCGATTTTGTTTTATCGTCAGTATTATCATCATACGCTTCACCGGAATCAGTTTCCACATCGTCTGTCGCTTTATCAGGTTCGGATTCATTTATATCTGCAGATTTCGTATTATCACCTGTATTAACAACATTTATATCACCTGAGTTATCATTGTTTCCAAAAATTCCAAAAGCAAAAACACCAATCAAAATTACTGCTATAGCACCTAATAATATACCAATCAACGTATTTTTACCATTGGAATTATCTTTTTTCGTTTTTGCAACTTCTTCCTTGGTATTAGTTTCAACAATAGTTGCTGTTTCATAGCTGTTTTTTCCTCATTCTTGTTATTCATATCTTCAACCCTTTCTGATTTAGATAATACGTTTTCTGCCGCATTTTCAACAATAGTCATTGATGAAGATACAGGCTTTACGTTCAAAATACTTTCAAGTTCCTCACGCATTTGAGTAGGACTTGAATATCTTTCTTTAGGATTGGAACTGCAGGCTTTTACAACAATTTCAGCTAACTTTCCATCAGCATTTGCCGGCTTTGGAACAGGGAGTTCGCCCTTTATTCTCATAGCCATTGCATTTTCCGCGTCATTGTATGTTCTGTCTTTTCTAAAAGGTTCCAGATTGTTGTTGAGCATTCTGTACAAAACAATACCAAGGGAATAAATGTCAACAGAAGCGCCGTACTCATCACCTTTATAAACTTCGGGTGCCATATACACAAATGTACCCTTTTTGGATAATCCGCTTGAGGTTTTCTCCAAAGTTCTTGCAACGCCAAAGTCACCAAGCTTGTAATCTCCGGTCTTTGAAACAAATATATTGCTGGGTTTAATATCTCTATGTATAATCTGATGTTTCTGACATACTTCAAGTGCTTTACATATGTCAATACCAAGCTTTATAATATCCTTCTCGCTTGGAGGATTGTTGGCAAAGTGCTGTGTTATGGGAGTAAGCAATTCCATACGGATGAAAACATCCCAACCAATACCTTCTTCATGCTTTTTTATGTCATGATCTTCATAACTTACAATATTTGTATGACCTTTTAACTGCGACATAATACGAAATTCTTTTATAATTTCATCGACAAAACCATAAAAGTAACTTGAAACACTCTTTTCATCCATGTCATAATTTTCATCGGAAAAGCTTTTCACTTCGTTCTGTGATGAAGGAATCGAAATAATTTTAAGTGCCGCACCCATATCGGGGAAGTCTTTACGCTCTATCTCAAAAACCGTACCAAAAGAACCTCGTCCTAATATTTCGCTTTTGATTTCATGGAAACAAGCTTTACTGCGGATAAAAACAGAACTATGCCTATACTTATCCATTGAGAAGTAGAAAACATAAGGAAGCTTCCGCGAATGGCATCTGCCCTTAAAAACTCTGTACCAAAACGCATTACGGAATAAAGCACAAGATAGAGTGAAAGAACTTCAAAACGTTTTCTTTCCTTGCGTATGTATGCAAGGATTACAAAAACTATTACCACGTCAAGTGCTGCCTCAACAAGTTGTACGGGAAAGAAGGTTTTTCCCGGTGATATTATAACATTTGTTACCGCAAAGGG
>CAYXPV010000132.1:0-5648 GCA_964467285.1 uncultured Oscillospiraceae bacterium | reverse complement strand
AAAATACTATGTTTGAAAAGCTCTATCGTTCCACTTTGATATATGATTTTCTGAATAATTAAATTCAAAAAACCGAAGAAATAACCAATTTTCGGTTGACATATCCAAAAAAATATTATAAAATATATGTTGGGTTATGTTGAGGAGGTATATATCCAATTTTTGACTTTTTCATTGTTTGTGTACCCTCCGTATTACACCCATATGTTTTAGGGTTAGGCTCTCGTGTGCCTAAGCATGACGCATTTGCGAGTATTTTAACAAAGCAGTGGCGTAAAAACACGCACCCAAAACGGGTTCGGATACTAACGCAATTGCTTAAAGGAGTGTATATAATGAGAAAAACAAAGAATATCTCTATTGCATTGCTTCTTGCCCTTATTATGCTTTTGCAGACCGTAACTGCATTTGCATCAAAAGTATCCCCCATAGTATATGAAGTGGCAGAGGACGGAACCGTAACCTCCTATGCCTATGTAAGAGACCTTGGCGGAGAAGCAACCAATCTTATAACCGCAGTTTATAATAGCGACGGAAGCTTTGCAACCGCTTCAAAGGGTGAGGAAGTAACCGACAGCGGATATTTAAAAACCGCAGTTAAACCCGATGAAGGTCAGAGCGTAAAGTCCTTCCTCTGGGCAACAGATGACAATACACCTTATGTTAAGCCCGGTGTCTACACCGACGACATTGATATTAATGACATAGCCATTACCTTAAACGGAATGCCCCTTTCCGCTTATGTTGATGAAGAAATAGCTTTCGGCGGTGTGTATGACATTAATTTCTACGAAAAATCCCTTCCTATACCCGAGGTGAGTGCAAGCTCAAAGGACAGCCAGGTGGAATGTAGTGTAGAAGGTGCCTCTTTAAACAACAGCGTTATTGTAACCTTTAAAAAGGGTGCAAGAGCCGTAAGTGAGAATTCTTCAGATTTCACGGTTGGTGATTACAGCTATACTGCAGAAAGATACACAAAGCCCGTAGAAAAGAAGATTACCTTAAGATTTACTCAGGATTACATCACGTCCGATGACATTGTGCCTACAAGAACTCTGTATCCCTTCGAGGTAACCTCTCAGAGCCCCTATGGCTACAAAAAGCTCTATGAGCTTGCCGATGGCGAAACCGTAAAGACCGTAAGCCTTAATCTCCCCACTGTGTATGCACAGGAATCCTTCATTGTAATTGAGCCCAAGGACAAAACTACCGACAATGATGCCCTTGTTACATCATCGGGCGGTGCAATTACCTGGTCAAGACCTACTGTTACTGCAGAAGCCTTTGACTACAGCGCATACAGTGCAACCTACGGCGAAGCTACAAACTCTGCAGATGTAGTAAGCCTTGGTATGGCTCACAGAAAGCTTCACAAGGGCGACGGCAAGCGTGTAAACGGTTCTGCCACAACAAGCAGCGATTACACCCTTCCCCGTATAGGCGGAAGAGAAATATATGAATTCGGCAACGATGAACTCATCGGATGCAACTACATAGTATTCCCCTCATCCACCACAGCCCGTCAGATTACCTTCTATCTTGGTGAGGATGCCTATGTTCACGTGATTTCCAAGGGTGCAATCACCGTAAGTGATATCACTTCCACAGGAAATGTTGCCTGGGATGCTTCTGCAGCTTATACTGCAGGCTTTAAGACAAGATATCAGAGCCCCGTAAGTGCTTTTGCTCTGGCGTATCTCATAAAGACAGGCAAAATCAAGGCTGATGATATTGTAACTGCTGCAAATGCAACCATAATGTACAACCCCGTTACAGGTGAAGCATTTACCGTTAACGGTTACAGATTAAAGGGATGCTACGATGCAGTTAACGATATGATAAAAGAATCCGGTGCAAGCGGCGGTTGGGGACTTAAGAGTCCCGAAACCACACCCTTTGCCGATTACTACACCAATAGTGCATACACTTACACCAACTATACAAATAAGTGGTCAACGGATAAATATGCCGTAGATGTGGAGGGTACACCTCTTGTGGAAAGCCTTACACAGATTAAGTACGGCACAATGCCCGACACACAGAATGTACAGAGCATAGCCTTCCCCGACAAGAGTGCGTACTTTAACCGCGGCGGCGAAACTGCTTCCGAGCTTACAGGTACCATAGAAAGCTATCCCGATGGCTTCGGACTTGAGGATGCAACCTTTATTTCCTTCTCTCCCGACTGGGTTAACGGTTCTGGTGAGTATGTAGATACATACAAAAACAAGGATGTATGTTCCGATTGGTATACCTTTGATGTGGCAAGAGATGCTGAGGTTATCATCTTTGCAACTCACGATATGCAGTTCCCCACAGATGACGGATTTACTGAGGCAGTTCTCGGTGCAGATGACGGTATCAATATTATTCAGCTTGCATCCGCAAACAACTATATGAAGTACAGATATGTCTACACCAAGTTCTTTGATGCAGGTTCCACCGTTACCATGAAAACTCCCAAGTCCAACGGCTTCTACTTTGTATTTGTAAAGGAAGCCTCCGAAGGCTCCACCGACCTTTCCTTAAAATCCATAAGTGTTGACGGTGTGGAAATTGCAGACTTTGACCCGGCTGTTACCGAGTACAGCGTAAATATACCCGTATATCAGGTATCGGCACCGGTTATTACAACCGTACCTGCAAATGCAGTTGTTACCAATCCCACTACCTTCCCCGGTAGTGCAACGGTTTCTGCCTTTGATAAGAACGGCAACATAGTAGAGTACACCATAAACTATGTGAACAACGATGCCAAAACCACCAATGTTGCGGCAAATGACAAGGCAGTTAAAAATGCTGACGGTGAAGTGGTGCGTTCTGTTCAGCTCAGAAATAACCTTCAGGTAGGTGTTCCCTGCTGGAATGACCGTCTTACCAATGCCAATATGACAATGAAGGCAGTAGATAGCAGTCTTGCAGGTGAGGACTATATTATAGGTAACCTTGTATGGTCACAGGAATCCCTTTTAGAGCCAATATCCAGCTATTGGGCTGCAAAAACAGGTGATTACGCAAGTGAGCTTATAGAAGACTGGGTATCTTTTGATTTAAACAGAAGTGCCACAGTTAAGGTAATCTATGAAATAGACGAATACCACAAAGCAGACCATATTGCCGTGCTTACAAATAACGGATTTACAAAAACCACTAACAGCGAAGGTTATCTTAAACCCTATGTTACAAGTGAACGTACATATACCAAGATGCTTTCCAAGCATATTGATGTAACGGGCGATACTCCCGTTACGGTAAATATTCCTAACCTTGGCGCTACCAGAAGCTATGCTTGCTTCTCCTATGTAATTGTAATTGATTACGACGATTATAACTGATAAAATATAACTTAGAAGGATATGAATCTCTCCTTTGGGGGAGATTCATATTCGGCTATTAAAACAACTGATTTTCCAAATGAATTGAGGGAAAAATATGAAAAAAAGTTTACTGATTTTCTTTATCATCTTCACCATGTGTGCTTCCATGTGCAACTTCGCATATGCCGTGGAAGGTACTCCCGTATACGAATATTCTTCCGTAAAATTCGGATATGTGGAGGGCAATGTGTGGAGAGATGCATTGGAGCTTGAGCCCGGCAAAACTCTCGTTGCCAAAATGACTGTCAAAAACACAGGCTCCGAAGGGCACGCTGTGTTTGCCCTTGTGCTCTATAGCGACAATGCCATAGCGGCAGTTGACGCATCCACAAAAAAGGTAGGAGCAAAGAATGTGGAATTTACCGCATCTGTTACTTTGCCCGGGGATGTGTCCAAGTGCTACGCCAACACAGTGCTTACGGACGGCGTAAGCAAAATGGGCTTTGTGTCTCCTGCGGGTATTCTTCCCGGAGGAAGCTGTGACCTTTTGGCTATAAGCGTAAACGGCACACCCATACCTGACTTTAAATACGACAAATACGAGTACAGCTATGAAATACCCTACGACACCAAGGTATGCCCCGAGGTTACCTGGCTTGCAGAGGACGGTTCTGCAAATGTAGAGGTTAAGAAGCCCGAGGTTTTCCCCGGTGCAACTATACTTACCGTGTCCAAACCCGGACTTGAGAGTAAGACATATACCGTTGCATATGACTCGATAGCTATAGAAAACGTACGCCACGGCAGAGATGCCATAACTGCAGAATCCACCGAGGGTACAATTCCCAAACTTAAAACAACTCTTAATGTAGGCGACCCCTGCTGGACAGACAGAGATAATGCCAATATGGTATTCCGTACAGTTTCCGATGAAATCAAGGGACTTCCGTATATACGCGGTGCTTTGAACTGGCAGAACGGCGGCGGGAAAACCTACTGGACTTACTATAACAGTACAGACCTTCTTACCGAGTGGTACAGCTTCGACCTTAAGCGAAGTGCCACGGTTATGATTCTTCTTTCGGGAAGCGGTCTCAAAACCGAAAAATTTGCTTCTGAGCAGGGCTGGACTCTTTCTACCAACACAACCTCAACAGGCTATGCTCAGGCTTATACCGATTCTGTAAGAACCTACAACAAGATGCTTTCCAAGCACTTTGAGGTTGCCGACGGCGAAACCGTAACCGTAAGCGTTCCCAACCTTTCCGACGGTTATGTTCCCCTTACCGTAATTCAGGGTGACGGCTACGAGCTTTCCGAAGAAGAAAAGGCTACAGAGCTTAAAAATCTTACTGTAGACGGTAACCCCGTTGTTCTTGTAAGCGGTGTGTATGACTACACAGTGGAGATTCCTGCAAGTCAGGCGGATGTTCCCGTGGTTGCGGCAACTCCCACATCGGATGAAGCTACCGCTGAGGAAAGCGAAGCTCCCTCAAAATTCCCCGGCAAGTCCGTAATTACCGTAAGTATGCCGGGCGCTGAAACAAGAACCTATACAGTTACATATACCTCCAAGGGGGTTACAGACCTTGTCGCAAACGACAAGGCAGTTAAGAATGAAGCAGGAGAAGTAATCCGCAGTATACAGCTTCGAAACAACTTGCAGATTGGCGTACCTTGCTGGAATGACCGTCTTACCAATGCCAATATGACAATGAAGGCGGTAGACAGCACCCTTGCCGGTGAGGACTATATTATAGGTAATATCGTATGGTCTCAGGAATCCGTTGCACAGCCCATATCAAGCTACTGGGCGGCAAGAGCCGAAGGCTACACCGACGAATTTATAGAGGACTGGGTATCCTTTAAGCTTAACAGAAGTGCTCACATAAAGGTTATCTACGGAAACAACGAATGGCACAAGGCGGACCACCTTGCATACTTTGCAAGAAACGGCTATACGGAAACCAACAATAACATGGGGTTCCTGAAGCCCTATGTATCGGGTGAGCTTGTGTACACCAAGATGCAGTCAAGACATTATACCGTAGGTGATGAACCCCTTACAATAAATATTCCCAACCTTGGTGCAACAAGGGGATATGCGTGCTTCTCCTATGTAATAGTAATAGACTATGACGAATACGGGGAAGAATTTGATGACCCCATAATCACTCCCGAGCCGGAGCCGGAGCCCGAACCCGAGCCGGAGCCGGAGCCCGAACCCGAGCCCGAGCCGGAGCCCGAGCCGGAGCCCGAACCTGAGCCCGAGCCTGAGCCTGAACCCGTGGTAATCCCCACAGAGCTTTCAAGCCTTACCGTAGACGGTAT
>CAYXPV010000131.1:0-5685 GCA_964467285.1 uncultured Oscillospiraceae bacterium | reverse complement strand
GTTTGCACCGTTACGTATGGCGTGGAGAGCCTTTCTTACAAGAAGCTTATCCGTTACATCACTGTACAGTATATGAAGCTTAACCATGGGAAGTTTAAGCTTAGCATAAGCATCAAGTAAATAATGGCTCATGGGATTTGTAAGATCATTTCCCGAAATATCCGTTCCGGCAATTGCAAAGGGAATGTTTGCATCAAATTTGTATGAATTAATTTCCCGTATATATGCTTCACAAAGAGCAGGTACATCATCCTCAGGGGAAACATATTTCATAAACAGGCTGTCGAGTCTGCCCATTGTACGAACAAATGCTCCCTCAAGGTTATGCTGAAGCATATAGAATATAAGAGAAAGCTGCATTGCTTCAAAAAGATTTGAGGGTGGATTTTCGGTAAGGTTTATTATACCCCGAGCCATTTCGTTTTTCCCCATCTTCTTTGCATATTCAGCCGAGCGATGCATAAATCTTAACGCGGCATCATATACACTTACAATTACTTCATAGTATTCTTTCTTTTTGGCATCTGCTTCATTTTCGAAGCATTCTTCTGCTCTTTTCCTGAGACCGGAAATACCCATACCAAACACATTTTCCCAATTGGGTGATGTGTGACCGTGGTCAATTCTGCCTTTATATGCGCCTGCATCACGGGCATTTATATATTCCTCCGTAAGAATATCCCCTTCAACCTTTTGTTTTCTTAAACCATACAAATCGGACATTACATATTCAAATTCGGTACGTACAAAAAATGTATTATCTTCCTCAATTTGAATTTCTGCGTTATCAAGAAGATATACAAAGCTATCTTTTGTTGAACCGTAAATATTATCCTTGTTTACATCATTTGATTTCAAAAGATTATTTTTTAAAGTTTCAGAATTAAGCATTAACATCACCGCCCTTAGATATAATACATAAAATATGCCAAACTGTAAATGAACTATCCGAAACAATATCAAATTCCGAAATATAACATATTGCATTTTCATTAAGAAAACGCTATAATTATTGAAAAGGTGTGATAATTATGAAAATGGATATTACAAAAAACGAAATCTACATTACAAAATTAGTAAGTGTAATACAAGGCTATATTTCCCGTCGTGTAAATCCCATGTACCCCGAAGGCAGAAGCCGTGACGGGTTTATATTTATTCTTGAAGGCAGCTGCAAATATACCTTTGATGACGGAATTGTTTTTACAGCAAAGGAAGGCGATATTCTGTATCTGGCAAAAAACTCAAGATACCGTATGGATGTGGAATGTGATAAATATGAATTTATATTTTTTAATTTTGAATTTTCCGACGATACCCCAAAACAAAGTAACACCTACAAAATGAAAAATCCAACAGAAATCAAAAACATTTTTTTCCGTTTAAAAAATAAGTTTGAAAATAAGAAAGGTATAGTTTCGTGTATGACAGACGTTTACAGGATATATTCTTATGTATGCGAAAGCACAAAAGCAAGCTACATTTCTTCCAAAACCCGCTTACGTCTTTTAGAGGCAGTTAACTACATCGGAACACACTATGCCGACGAAAACCTTACTGTCCCTGTCGTTGCCGAGATTCTTAATATAAGCGAAGTATATTTGCGTAAAATTTTTAAGGCTGAATACGGGTGTTCTCCCCTGCAATACATAACGTCGGTAAGAATGGAAAACGCCTGCAAAATGCTTAAATCCGGGCTTTTTACCGTAGAAGAAGCTGCACTTCAAAGCGGATTTAAAACCCCATCCTATTTCAGCTATGTTTTTAAAACCGCAAAAGGAATGACACCTGTAGAATATAAGCAAGCAAAAAACTGAACACACCTCAATAAAAAGAACCCGTTTTACAAAAAGTAAAACGGGTTTTCACTTTATATGTTGTTCATTGCAAGTAACATAAGAATTAACCTGCCGTTAGCTGAAGCGTTGGGACTCCATGGGCAGAAATACGGGTCACGTTCGTGATAACGCTCAAGCATATATCCTTCTTCAGTTACAGAATATTTGAGGGTACTGTCTATTACCTGCTGAGCTTCTTCATATCTTTCAAGACGCAGGAAAGTTTCAAACCAGTAGTAATCGTCAAGAACAGTATACCACATTCTGACAATACCGTCTTCATCGTGTCTGTAATAATGTTCGGGCATACGCCAGTAAAGTCCCTCGTGGATTCTTCCTCGTTTTTTCATATCCGTTATGAGGCTGTCCACATCTTGGCTGTTGACCTTCAATGTCTGAGTAATAAGACCTGTAAATGGTGAAAACGCAAAGAGTGTTTCATCACCGGGCATACTGGGAACAAAGCTTGTTAAACGGAGATCTTGTCCGGACTTTGTAAGCTTTTTTGCATTTTCAAAACATTCATTAAGAACAGCTGTATAGGAATTGATTTCTTCCCTTACTTCATCCGCATAAGAATCATTAAGAAATTCCAATGCTTTCATAAACTTTTGCAAGCCGATTAAATTCATTGTATCGGTAAAGGTCCATGATTGGAAAACAAGTTCACAGTCACAGCTTTGTTTTGGCGGATATAAGCCAACCATTACACCTTCACCCGGTACTGTGCTTTGTCTTGTTTTTCGTATAAACTCAAAGATTTTAATTGCTTTTTCGCGATATTTTCGGAAATAGCCGCTACCCTTGTTTATTGCATGGTCGGAAAAGCTGTAGAGAACCGTTGCACTTGCTATTGCCCAGTATATTCCCAAAGGCACAATTTCCCCTTCATCGTTTTGCATTTTCGAGAAATAAACATCAATTGCAGGTTCAATGTAATCGTCAAAATCCCCAAGCTTGTCAAGGGCTTCAAGAGCATAGAGAGCCTCATATGGCCATATTCTTCGCTGAAGTCCGCCCTGACGGCAAAGAACAAAATCTTCACCAACAGGCTTTGTAAAGCATTGAAGAAGCTGAAGCACAAGGTTATTTATAAGCTCGCACTTTCCTTTATCATTTTTAATCTTATCGGGAAGATTGGTAATACGTTTTAGCTGGTTTTCGTAAAATTTTATAACATTTTCGCGTATTTCATCATAGGAATAATCCTCAGTACTTCCCTTACCGAGAATAAAGTCAAGTACTGTTTCCTCCCCTGCTCCGAGGGTAATATCAGCGAATAGCAATCCGCTGTTTTCGTCAAATTCAAACTCTCCCGATGTACATAAAAAATACTCTCCGTCACGATATTCCCCGTCTGCTTTTTTCCACGTTGCGGGCAAGTTTTTCCATACTTCCACATCGGGTGCATAGCTTTTGTAAAGGTCGGGAGCATCGAAAACAAGTTGTTTTTCAAAACCTGTACGGAGCAAAAAACCGATTTGTTCACAAAGGTTGTTATCCGAGTTGTTTTTTATTTTTACTCTGAAAAATACCGTAGATTTTCTCTTAATATCGCAAAATGCTTCAAGTCCAATCTCAAGATTTTCGTATGTATTCTTAAGAGAATGCACCGGAATGCCGTTCTTCATCATAATATTCTGTACAGTCTTGAAATCAAGACTTTTCAAATCTTTTCCAAAAACAGGCCATATTCCGCAGGACACAAGGGTTTCATACTCAGGCATACGGGGACCTTCCAAAGTTTCCACTTCACCTAAGACTACCTTTCCCTCGCTCCATAATGTAACTACCCTCTCTGCAAGAGGACCATGAAGATACCTTCTGGTTGTAATTGGTTTTTGCCACTCCTTAAATTCCATAATTACCTCCCGAATTTTAAAACTGCTCAAATATTCCGCCTACTCTCTTTGGGAAAGCTCGGAAGAAATCGTCAACATTACATGTTATGGATATACCCTCCGTATAGGATGCCTGCAGAGCAGTTACAGCATCATAACCGTAGATTAAACGGGCAAGCTCTGCAGAATTAATAGTCATCTGCACTTCATCGGTATCTGACAATCGCTTTACTTCACCCTTGCCGTTTTCGTATACAACCTCAAAATTACCCGATACGGTGGGAAGAATATCATTAACACGAATTCTGAAAGAACCCTTCTCCATAGGATATTTGTGAGCACTAAGTATTTTTTCCGTATTTATGATACGGGCACTTACATCTGATATCAGCTGGTAGCGTGTATGTGTGTAGTGGCTGAGGCTTCTTTCAATTTCGGGACACATGGCGATATTTTCAAAGAGAACATCATCAAGTTCACCTTCATACATACGGATAAAACCGAGAAGTGCACGCATAGCCTCGGGCGATGTGTAAGCAATTTCACTTACTGTCATAAGCCCATCCTCATAATGGTGAGCACGAAGGATTTTCTCTTCTTTGTAAACAATATATCCTTCCGGTTTTTCATCTTTGTAGTAGATATATATTTTTGTGTTTTTATAGTATCGGTCGTTATATCTTACGGGCATGAGCATTCTGCCTTGGGAAAATCTGTTATAAACAGAGATAAGGTCAGAAAGTTGCTCCTCCGTACCTGTATAAGGCACAAGCTCGTTGTATCTCGGCACGAAATCAATAAGACAGATAGGACAACGCATCACAAGATGATCGGCAACCTTTCCGTAACCGAATTTGTAATAATATGAGAAGGAAAAAGGATGAAGAAGCGCCACGGCTGCACCTTTATCCATTGCCATTTCATAGGCTTTTTCAAATATTTTTTTTACATAACCGTTTCTGCGATACTCGGGAGGTGTTGCAACTGCACCTGTCATCATTGTTTTAACGTAGCCGTCACCAAAACGAGTATTTATAAAACGGAAAGCACCACTTGATATCGGAGTGTTCTCCTTTTCATAAACCGCTATAACGTATCTGCTTTCAAATTCATTTTCATATTCAGTATTAACACGAATATCAAAATTTTCACAATACTTTGGGGAATTAGTCATAATTATACCTCCTTTTGAGTGTTTATCGTTGCTAAAATTGTATCATTTTGAAACATCAAAATCAAGTGCAGTTTACTATTTTAAACATAATGTTTACCTTTTCAAACAATAAATTATACAAATTCATAATTAAAAACGATATATAGAAAAAAGAGATGAAAAAAAAGAATTTTGCATCTCTTAGAGTCAGTTATTGTATTGTACAAAATAGGTTTCATCTTCAACAATTTTGTCATGGCCTTTTTTCCATACTGCACGGGCATCCATAAGGTGGCAATCGGCATCAAGCACAAAATCATGGCTGATTTCATCCCCTTCAAGAAGGTCAATAATTCTTGAACAGCACTGAACAATACGGTCACCGTTTTCATCAAAGAAATTATGATGGAAGGATTCTATCTCTATGGTCTTATCTCCGTCCTTTAATGTATAAGTTATTCTGTAAGAAGGGTTAATTGCATAATGAGGTATGGGGTCAACAGACTCCTCAACACCGTGCATGGTGGTGTTTTGGTCCTTATCGCAACCCAGCATAAGAATTTTACCGCCGCAATGGGGAAGCTTGGCAAAGGGTGAATTTTTACCTACAGGGGTATTGTCAAGTTCATGATTTGCAACGATTTCCTCTGCGTATTTGCCAATTGCACAGCAGGAATGCGTAGCGTGAAGGCTTCTTACAACTCCCGGAACCTGTGTTCTGAAATACTCCGGCAGATAACCGATACAGGAAGGCGTTGTTGCTTTACCAAACACCGGATTATGCTTAGCCATTGGAGAATTATCCGAACTCCGATTTTAAGATACAAAAATCGCCCTAATCCACGTCAAAATA
>CAYXPV010000130.1:0-5686 GCA_964467285.1 uncultured Oscillospiraceae bacterium | reverse complement strand
GATGCTACCGCACAGGCTACTTTTGATTCCCAGTGGGCAACCTTTGGCACAGCAGCTGCAATAGGTAATGACTCTACATACAAGGCAATGTATACCAAGACCTTCAGACTTCCCGAAGGTGAGGACACAATGACAATTACCGTTCCCGGTAATACTTCATCAGCTACATCAAGAAACATTCTTGTTCTTGTAAGAACGGCAGCTCCCGAAGCTGAAACACCTGCCGAAGTTACTGCTGTTATAGAACTGATTGATGCAATCGGCACAGTAACACTTGACAGCGAAGATGCTATCACAGTTGCAAGAACAGCTTACGACGAGCTTTCTTCCGACAATCAGCTTTTGGTTACAAACTATTCTGTTCTTACTGATGCTGAAACTGCTCTTGAAGAACTCAAGGCTGCAGCAGAGGTTGAGCACGTAGGTACGCTTACCTCCAAGGTATCCGGACTTACATATGCAAACTACCTTAATTATATAGAAAGCGTTACCGGCTCCAAGCCCACAAGCACTTCTGTAATTAAGGAAACAGATGTTATAGCAACATCTACCATCGTAGTAAGAGACTCCTTTACAGTAGGGGGTCAGATTGGTAGCGAAAGTGCAAGACGCAGACTTGAAACCATTCACGAAGACTATGCTTTCTTAGAGGGTGTAAAGTTCTTCTCTCCCACAATTGAGTGGAGCCAGCAGGCAGATGAAAGAAAATGGTTTACAAAGCTTTTCTGGGGTCAGGATGCTACCTATACATACAACGGATTTGATTATACTGTAAATGCCAAAACAGATGCACTCCCCACAGTTCCCTGGTGGACAATTCCCGTAACTCAGGCTACAGTGTACATTACATCCTATGTGGAAATGCCTCACTTAGAGGATGCAGGTTGGACAAAGGCAGATACTACAGAACCCGTATTTACATGGAAGGATACCAATAACGATGGTATATCCAACGGTCCTGCAATAGTATATACAAAGGAAGTTACCGATACAGAAACAATCGAGCTTCCCAACTCCAATACAGGAAGTGTTGGTACATATCCTTACTTTATGTTCTTTGTACCAAACAACTGATAGATATGTCATCTTGAGCTTTCTCTTAATATGTCATTCTGAACGAAGTGAAGAATCTCCATAACAAGTGAGGAAGAAATTAAAAGGAAGATTCCTCGTGTTCACTCGGAATGACACCGACTTAGATGGTAGACACTCTTAATATGTCATCCTGAGCGAAAGCGAAGGATCTCCATTACAAGTGAGGAAGAAACTGAAAGGAAGATTCCTCACGACCTTCGGAATGACAAGCGAGAGTCAGCTCAGGCTGAAAGGGGTATACCCCTTTGTTGTGTATGAACCATACACAACAAAAACAACATAGCTCATTACTTTTTTCTCATTTCACTATAATTTTCATTCGGCGGGCGGCCCCCTCTGCCCGCCGGACGAAAACGAACATAAGCTATTCATCATTTACGAGCAACTGATGCCTGGCATAGAGCACTTATTATAGTTTGTGTCATTCTGAACGAAGTGAAGAATCTCCATAACAAGTGAGGTAGAAATCACAAGGAAGATTCCTCGTGTTTACTCTAAATGACACTGTTGTAGCTCTGTTTGTCATCAGATGTTCATAAATGGGGAATAACCCATTAAAACAGTAGGAATTAAAAATTATTGCGATACCAATCGCTTTAATATATAGACAATTGCAGTTGTAATTGTTGAAAATAAACATACATAGGAGGTCACTATGAAAACAATCAGAATGTTGTCATTAGTTCTGGCAGTTATGATGATATTCGGCTCTGTAGCCTATGCCGACGTTATCAATCAGCCCGTAGCAAATGACCAAAACGCAACCATCACGGTAACCGGTACAATCCCCGGTGCTTCCTACGGTGATTCTGTGGGTATTTATGTATTACTCCCCGGAAAAACCTCGGCAGACGTTGATGTTACCGACGGCGAAAAGTTTAAAAAGGCTGTTGCAGGCTTTGCAGCAGGTCTTACGGACAAGGATGGTAACTACGAAGTAGTTATCGGTCTTGACGGACTTGGCGAAGGTGACTACACAATTCTTGCTTCAAGCAAAAAACTGGCAGAGGACGAAGACCTTGTTTACTACTTTGCAAGCAAAGAAGCTAAACTCGATTTCATTGAAGAGCTTAAGGATGTAGTTAATACTCCCGGTTCCACTTCAACAGATGTTAAGAACAAGCTTGCTCTTACAAGTGCAGATTCCGCCAATGCAAAGCTTTTAGGCATAGGTGCATCCGACCTTATCTTAAATGTTGACGGGGCAGGACTTGCAGAGGTTCTCTACGCTATGGTAAAAGAAGACCCCACAATCCTTACTCCCGACTATCCTTCGGACTTTGTGGCAGACCTTGGGGTTGCTGCACTCATCCAGTCCTTAAACGAGGGAACAGGCGACATTACAGATGCAAGACTTACTCTCGACGAAAAGTATGTTGCCACATATAATTCTCTGGAAGATACAACAAAATCAAGCTTTGTTAAGACATATATGAAGGGAAAAGGCCTTAACTCCCTTGAGGATGTAAACGAAGTATTCTGTGACGGCGTTATCCTTGCGGCATTAAATACTGCAAAGGGATGGAAGGATTACGAAAACATCATTGTAAACCACGGTGAATCTCTTGGCATTGATATGGACGATTACGAAGATTTAAAGAAGCCTTCCGATGTTACAAATGAACTCAAGGATAAATATACAAGCGTAGAAACATTCGTAAAGGATGTTAACGATGCTATAGAAGACCTTCTTAGTGATAAGAAAAGTGGTGGTGGCTCCGGCGGTGGCGGACTCTCTGTTGGCGGTACACTTCCCACAGGCAATGTAACTCTTGATACATTTCTTCCCGAAAAGCCTTCTTTCACCGATGTGGAGGAAAGTCATTGGGCGTACGAAAGTATCATAGGACTTGCTGAAACAGGTGCTGTCTCCGGAAGAGGTGACGGTTCCTTTGGTCCCGAACTCGATGTAACCAGAGAAGAATTTGTTAAGATGGCAGTTGTTGCTCTTGGTATTACCGTTGACGGTGCAAAAGATACAAGCTACACAGATGTAAATGCTTCAGCATGGTATGCTCCTTACCTCAGCGCAGCTGAGAAGGCAGGCATCATAAGCGGCATTGGCGAAGGCAAGTTCGGCGTAGGCAGAACTATTACCCGTCAGGAAGCAGCGGCTATACTTTACAGAATAGCTACCAAGCTCGACAAGAAATTTACCCCTGCAACCTTGGCATTCTCTGATGATGCCTCCATCGCAGATTTTGCTAAAGAAGCAGTATATGCTCTTAAGGGTGCAGGTATTATAAGCGGCGTAAGTGCAAGAGAATTTGCACCACTTGCAAATTGCTCACGCGCTCAGTCAGCAAAGCTCATTTATGAGCTTTCAAGGAAGGAGTAATGAATATGAAAAAGCTTTTAAGCATATTACTTTCTGTTACATTAATATGTTCTCTTACTCTTACCTGTTTTGCAGAATCTTCTGATGTAGTAGAAATTGCAGAAGAAGTTTACGGAGTCAGTGCAACCGATTATCTTAAGGCTATTGAGGTAATTGAGGATGAAGAGGATTTCAACCTTACTGCCAAGATTACAAGAGGTCAGTTTGCTAAGATGGCATGTAAGATTGGCGGATATCCTGCTGCAAAGCCCGAAGTTCAAAAGTTCAGTGATGTTCCGGCAGACAATGTGTATGCACCCTACATCAATGCACTTGCAAACGCAGGTATTATCGGTGGTTATTCCGACGGCACATTTGCTCCCGACAGCGAAATAATTGTCGGCGAAGCAGTTGTAGTGCTTACTACAATCTTAGGTTACGGCCCCTATGCACAAGCAAAGGGCGGATATCCTGCAGGTTATTACTATACCGCATCAAGACTTGATCTCTTCGATTATCTTGATAACAATGGAGATATGTCACAGCCCCTTACAAAAGGTGAAGCTGCACAGCTTTGCGCAAATGCCCTTGATACTCTTACTTTAGAGCCTGTAGCATTTGGTGAAGAACCTCGCTTTTCTACCGAAGAGGGTATGACTCTTGCATACCGTACATTTGGCATTGTTCACATTACAGGTGTTGTAGAGTCTGTTGATATTTCTGCTTTAAAGGGCGAGAACCTTACACCTCCCTGGTATATGGTAATTGACGGTGTTAAGATTGAAGTAGGTAAGATTCACTCCTGGGATTACCTCGGCTACGAAGTAGATGCATACTATATTGAAGGTTCCAACACAAAGAAGAGTGAACTTAAGTATATAGTAAAGACAGACTATAATGAAGAAACTGTCATGGCAATAAGTGACATTCAGGACATTTCTTCCGGAAAAGTTACCTACTGGGACGCAGATGGCAAGAAAGACGATGTACGCTACAAGACAGTTGCTTCTGTAATCTTCAACGGCGCGGCTACAGGCGAATCCTTTGATATGGATATGATTTCCGGCTATGAAGGCGAGGTTACTCTCGTGGACAACGACGGAAACTCCGTTGCAGATGTAATCTTTGTAGATGCATACACAGATTACGTTGTAGACATCGTAGATGCAACAAGAGAAAAAATTTACGACCGTTACACCAAAGGCTTAAGTGTTACAGGTGATGTAACGGCAGATGACCCCTATACAATTATATATGACGTAAACGGCGAAGAGGTTGGACTTTCCGGTGTTAAGGTAGACAACATCATTTCTGTATACAAGTCCAAAAACGATGCAGACCAGCTCCTCTATAAGCTTTATGTAAGCGATAAAACCGCAGTTGGTAAGCTGGAAGCCATTACACAGGAAAACGGCAGAACAATTCTTACGGTTCTTGGCGTGGATTACAAGATTGCAAAATCTGCAGTAAACCGTCTTGAAGGTAAGTTTAAAGTAGGCGACACAGTAACCTTGTATCTTAACATTTTCGGCGAAATTTCCGATATGAAGATCGGCTCTGCATTGAGCTTCGGTTTCCTTTTGGGTATCGACACAGAAGGCGGTTTCTCAAGCAATGCTCTGTTTAAACTCTACGCAGATAACGGACAGTTTATGGTTGCCTATGCTGCACCCAAGCTTAAGATAGACAACAAAACCTACTCTGCAGGCAACACCGACGAGTACATTGCTAAGCTTCAGGCAGCATCAAAGGTTACATACCCCGATGCAGATGCAGGCATTACTGCACAGCCCGTAAGATTCCGCATTAACGGAAACGGCGAAATTGCATATATAGACACAGTATTCTCGGATATTGATTCCGAAGCGGTTGCCGCAAAGGCAGATGTAAACGGCGATAACGCACTCTTTGCAGGACCCAAGGGCACACAGCTCAGACACAGATCCTCCGGCGGTGCGGAAATCTTTATAGACCAGTCCGCATACGGCAGTGCACTTCTTGTGGCAAGCTCTGCTACCAAGGTTATTAAGTACATTGAACCCACATCAGGTAATGAGGATTTCCTTGAAGAAAAGAATTACTCTGTAATTACAGTAACTTCTGTTCCTGCAGGTTCAGAAAAGGAAAACTTAAACGATGTTCGTTCCTTCTTCTGCGATGCAGATGAAGAAGCAGTTCCCTTTATTCTTCTTAACTCCGACAAAGCAGGAACCATAAGCACCTCCACATCTCTTGGTGTAGTGGCACAGGTAAGTCAGGTTCTCTACGAAGAAC
>CAYXPV010000129.1:0-5697 GCA_964467285.1 uncultured Oscillospiraceae bacterium | reverse complement strand
TAAGAAGATGATTGAATCCTACGAAAATTCTATAAAATAAGAATTTTCTTAATTTGTCTTTCCTTTCGGAAAGAACGGTAGTATAAATACAGGGGTATAAGAAGCCTGTATTCATTGCAAAATCCCGAAACATAAGTTTTTATTAAACTTGCGTTTTGGGATTTTTGCTTTATTATGTATAATTGCAATTTAAAATACCAATACTACTACAGAAACTTATATGAAAGGATTTTTACTATGAAAAAAATAATTGGTGTAACTCTTGCTGTACTTCTTGTAATGACCGCTTTGTGCTCCTGCGGCGGAAATGATACTACAGGCACCGACGAAAACGGTAATATTACAGACGATGCCGACACAAACAATCCTGTTGACGACATGGAAGATGCCGTAGACGATACCGTTGACGGTGTAGAAGAAGGTTTAGATGATGCCGGCGATGCAGTCGACGATGCCCTCACAGATGACAGAAAAGATAACAACAAATAATTTTTATGGTATCGGGAGTTGATGGTTTCAGCTCCCGATACTGCTTTTTAAACTCAAATTTATACTGGACTTTTTTTAGCGTTTGTAGTACAGTATAAGTATAAATTATGTTCGGAGTAGAAACTATGAAATCAAAAATCAAATTCGTATGCAGTGAGTGCGGTTATGAGAGCTTAAAGTGGCTCGGTAAGTGTCCCTCCTGTAATAGTTGGAATACCTTTAATGAGGAAGCGGAAGCTCCTCAAAGTAAGTACGATGTGGCGAAACCTGCATTTTCGGCTAAATCCAAGCCACAGACTTTAAGCGAAATCGGCGAATCCGAGGGCGAGAGAATCGCCACCGGCAACACCGAGCTCGACAGAGTCCTTGGCGGTGGTGTTGTCCGTGGTTCAATGGTACTTGTGGGTGGTGACCCGGGTATTGGAAAATCTACACTTCTTTTGCAGATTTGCGAGTGCCTCGGCGATAAATTCCCGGTGCTTTATGTATCCGGTGAGGAATCCGCACAACAGATTAAAATGCGTGCCAATCGACTTGGCGTTAAGGCAACAAATTTAAAACTTCTGGCAGAAACAAACCTTGATACTGTCATATATCACGCCAAGGAGCTTAAACCTGCCGTAATGATAGTGGACTCCATACAGACCATGTATCGCGAGGAGGTTGCATCTGCTCCCGGAAGCGTGTCCCAGGTAAGGGAAGCAACTCACTTCCTTATGCGCCTTGCAAAGGAAAACAACATTGCCGTGTTTATAGTCGGTCACGTTACCAAAGAGGGCAGTATAGCAGGTCCCAGAGTACTTGAACATATGGTGGACTGCGTTCTGTACTTTGAAGGCGAAAGACAGCAGAGCTACAGAATATTAAGAACAGTTAAAAACCGCTTTGGCTCCACCAATGAAATCGGTGTTTTTGAAATGAAGGATACCGGCCTTAAGGAAGTTCCCAATCCGTCGGCTATGATGCTCTCCGGAAGACCGGAAGATGCCACAGGCTCTGCCATAGTATGTACTCTCGAGGGTTCAAGACCTATGCTTGCAGAGATTCAGGCTCTTTCTGCCACCACAAGCTTTGCTATAGCAAGACGAACCGCCACCGGTGTTGACTACAACCGTATTACAATGCTTGTGGCAATCCTTGAAAAGAAGCTTGGATATTCTATGGCAAGCCAGGATGTATACATAAACGTAGTAGGTGGTTTAAGACTTACGGAAACAGCCTCCGACCTTGCGGTTATAACTGCAGTTGCATCCAACTACAGAAACTTTGTAATAGACGGCAAAACCCTTATACTCGGTGAAGTCGGCTTAACGGGAGAAATCCGTTCGGTAAGCTTTGCGGAAAAGAGAATTGCCGAAGCAAAAAAGCTCGGCTTTAAACGAGTAATTCTTCCTAAAGAAAATGCCAAGGAAACCGAGCATATAAAGGGCATAGAAATTATTCCCGTCGGAACTGTATCGGAAACAATTAAAATACTTTCAAAAGTTAAATGAGGTTTACTATGAAAAAAATTGACGCACATATACATATGCATGCCTGCAATATTGAAAAGGGCAAAGCGTTTTTTGATAATCTTGCAGAAGAAGGCGTATCTGCAGTTGCAATTCAGGCACTTTCTATGTATTGGCACTATTCGGATTTTGAGAATATATATGCTCTTTGGATGAAAAAACTGTATACTAAAATGGATGTTTATGTGTTTGGTTCAATTCACGAAGAGGGGGACTTTGGCAAGATACCCTACGAAAAACAGCTTAAATGGCTCCTTGATGCCGGCTGTGACGGTATCAAATTCCTCACCATGAAGCCCAATGTACGCAAAAGAGTGGGTAAGGGTATGAATCACCCTTCCTACGACAAGCTTTTGTCAATTATGGAGGATGAGGGGATACCGGCACTCATACATTCCAAGGACCCTGCAACCTTCTGGCACGAGGAACTTATGCTTCCTCATCAGGTGGAACGTGGCTGGTGCTATGCCGGTAAAGGTTTTGAATCCTACGAAACCTTGCACCGCGAAACTCTTGAAATGCTGGATAAGCACCCAAGACTTAAGGTAATACTTGCGCATCTTTTCTTCCTTTCCGATGACCTTGCCGAAGCGGAAAGAATTATGGAAAAATATACCAATGTATATCTGGACATAACCCCCGGTACGGAAATGTACGAAAACTTTGCTTTGAATATAGAGGGTTGGAGAAATTTCTTTATTAAATATCAGGACAGAATCATCTTCGGCACCGATGCCGATGACACAAGCTTTGAAGAAAATGCCGATGACCTCTACAGAATGATAGACGGAGTTCTCACCAACTCATCCGAAGCCTATACGGATTATTGCTATATTGATCTTAACGTAAAGGGACTTAACCTTCCTGAGGACGTCCGTGAAAAGATATATTACAAGAATTTTGTGGCATTTGCAGGCAAGCCAAAGCCCGTAGATTCTGCTATGCTGAATATGGCAGAATAATATAATGCAACAGCGCAACTTCACGTTGCATTAATTTTCAGCTTTATAAATATTTGTGTTGCTTTTTGACATTTTGTATGATAGAATGTTAAATACAGTTGCATATAATATTGCTTATTTCCAATGGCTAAAGGTATTCAAACCAAACAGAGTAAATAGCCGGTGGTGCAGAAGGGTAGGAACGGACCTTTATTAATCTTTCTGTGCCAAGAGGGGACCCGCTGTTTTGTTTGGTTTGATACCTTTTAGCGTTTTTGTTTACAAAAAAACATGGCAGCTTTTGCTGCCATGATAAGTTTGATATAGTGTAGGGTAGCTCAATTTATTCGGCTACTACCTCAACTTTCTCAATTCCGTAATATTTAAATAATTCTACAACGCTTTCGTTTATTTCTTCTCCGCATACTGCAATAGGAATTGCAGGTGGGCAAGAAACATTGTCACAGGCAAGAATCCTTCCCAAGGAAGCCTCAACCGGAATAATTTCAGATACGGAAAACAAAGCTTCTCTTGCAGATGTGATTTTTTTCGCAACCTGAAATTTCGGAGCATTTTCCTTGATTGCATCTTTTTTCGGTATATGCAAAAGGGCGTTTTGAAGCCTGTCAAATTCATCCCCGGTCATTTCGGGTGAGAACATAAGTACAATAAAGTCCGGGTCAGAAAATTCACATACAATGTTTTGAGATTCCAGATAATTTGCAATATCAAAACCGCTGTAACCGTAGCTTTTTGGAGCTATGGTTATTTTTAAGTCTTCATTTCCCATAAGGCAGAACCCTTCCTCTGCAAGCTTACGCTTTAAATTATTGATTCTGTCAATACAGGTGCCGAGCTTTTCTCTGTATCCTTCACAAAGATACCTGTTAGCCAAATCCAGAGAGTGCAGTATCAAATATGACGGACTGGTCGATGCAAATAAAGACATAGCCTTTTTTGCTTTTTCGGAAAGTATTGAGGGGGCATTTTTGCTTATGTGCAGATATCCACCGCCGGTTAATACCGGCAGGGTTTTGTGAGCCGAATCACAGCACATATCGGCACCCAAAGCTATGGGGTGTTTGGATTCGGGCAGAAAGTTAAGATATGCTCCGTGAGCATTATCGCATATAAGCAAAACATTATGCTTATGGCATACTCTTGAAAGAGAAGCAATATCTGCAACATTTCCCAGATAATCAGGACTTGTAATGTACACGGCTACAGGCTTATCCTTCATTTGGGAGAGCTTTTCATCAAGAAATTCAGGGGATATCTCGCAGGAAATTATGCTTTTGTAATCCTCTGAATACAACCATTCCACATTAAAATCCAGCATAGCCGAAGCACTCATAAAAACCCTGTGAGCATTTCTTGCTGCCAGTATGGTTTTAGACTTACCGTTACCGGTCAGAAGTGCAAGGTACAACATAGAGCGTATAGACAGGGAAGAACCTTCGCACGAATACAGGGTACTTCCCGTACCAAACAGGGATGCTGCATTTTTTTGACTTTCTTCTATAATTCCCTCGGAAGAATAAAGCACATCAGCACCGTCAATTTCCGTAATGTCAAGTTCCTCTACCCCTAAAAAACATTTTCCCTTATGACCGGGCATATGAAGGCGCAGAGGGTTCTTTTCTTTATACTTTTTTATAAAATCCGAAATAGGTGTTTCCATTATTCCTCATCCATTGTTTTGGCAATCTCAAGCATAATTGCACATTCCATTCTTTTCTTAAAAAGTTCACAACCATATTTATATACGCCGTTGACACTTCCGGTTGCATGGTAGGCGTTTGCGGCACAGCCGCCGGAGCAATAAAGTTTCGCCCAGCAGTTTTCGCATTCCGGGTGAGTGTATACGTTGCTTTGTGCAAATTGATTCTGAGCTTCTGTGTTTGTCACACCCTTCCATATGTCACCAAGCTTAAACTTATCGTCACCCACAAACTGGTGGCAAGGGTAGAGGTCGCCCCAGGGAGTTACTGCCATGTATTCCGTACCGGAACCGCATCCTGAGATTCTCTTGTAGATGCAAGGACCGCCCTTAAGGTCTATCATATAATGATAAAACGTGAATGGTCTGCCTTCCCGGTGTCTTTCAAGCATCAGCTCGGCAAGCTTTTCGTATTGATTCAGCACTATTGGCAAATCCTCTTTGGTAAGGGATGTGGGGTCGCTTTCCGGGCCCACAACAGGCTCCATACTAAGCTCTGTAAAGCCTAAATCAAGCATGGTTTTTATATCTTCAAGGAAATCCGGGTTTGCATGGGTAAATGTACCCCTCATATAATAATCTTTTCCGTCACGGGCTTTAACCAACTTTTGTAATTTGGGTACAATCTGTTCCCAGGAACCCTTACCCTGATAGTCAACTCTGTACTTGTCGTGAACTTCTTTTCTGCCGTCAAGGCTCAGTACAACATTACTGCATTCACGGTTGGCAAAGTCGATTACATCATCATCTATAAGCATACCGTTTGTTGTAAGGGTAAAACGGAAGTTCTTTCCTGCTTCCTTTTCGATGCTTCTTGCATACTTTACGATATCCTTAACAACATCGAAATTCATAAGCGGTTCACCGCCGAAAAAGTCTACCTCAAGATTACGGCGACCTTGGGAATTGGCAACAAGAAAATCCATAGCCTGTTTACCAACTTCGTAACTCATGAGAGCTCGTTCACCGTGGTACTTTCCCTGACTGGCAAAGCAATAGGAGCAGTTGAGGTTACAGGTGTGAGCAATGTGCAGAC
>CAYXPV010000128.1:0-5701 GCA_964467285.1 uncultured Oscillospiraceae bacterium | reverse complement strand
CCAGTACCTACGCTCCTATTATCACTACAATTATAGGACGCGGTTATGTGGTTCGAAGCAAAAAAACCCTTATGCCCACAGAGCTTGGTATGATTGTAAATGACCTTATGTGCGAGCACTTCAAGAATATAGTAAATGTTAAGTTTACCGCTACTATGGAAGAGGACTTGGATAAAGTAGAAGAAGGTATACTTAACTGGAAATCTCTTCTTTCTGATTTCTACGGACCCTTCAAAAAGACTCTTAAAGAAGCCGAGGATAAAATCGGAAACATTGAAATTAAAGATGAAGTATCCGATGTGGTATGCGACAAATGCGGCAGACTTATGGTATACAAGCACGGAAAATTTGGTAAATTCCTGGCTTGCCCCGGATTCCCCGATTGCCGTAACACCAAGGCAATAGTTAAAGGTCTCGGCATAAACTGTCCCAAGTGCGGCAAAGAAATTATAGAAAAAAAATCCAAGAGAGGCAAAGTATTTTACGGTTGCACCTCCTACCCCGATTGTGACTTTACATCTTGGGATAAGCCCACAGGTGAAAAGTGTGACAAATGTGGTTCCATGCTTTTTGAAAAGCCCGGAAGAGGCAAAAGAAAATACTGCCCTAATTGTGAAGAACAGTCTAAATAACATCTGAACCAAGGTGCAGGGAAAACTGCACCTTGATTTTGCAAAGAAAGGAAAAAACTATGACAGTAAAAGTAATAGGTGCCGGTCTTGCAGGTTGCGAAGCTGCATGGCAGCTTGCAAAAAGAGGCATTAAAGTTAAACTTTACGATATGAAGCCCCAAAAGTACTCCCCTGCCCACAATCTGCCTACATTCTGTGAGCTTGTATGCTCCAATTCCCTTCGTTCCGATATGCTGGAAAATGCTGTAGGACTCTTAAAACAGGAAATGAGAGAAATGGGCTCCCTTGTAATGGAATGTGCGGATGCAACAAGACTTCCGGCAGGTGGCGCATTGGCAGTCGACAGAACAGGTTTTTCAAAACTTGTTACTCAAAAGCTTTCCGAGCACCCTAACATAGAGATATATAATGAAGAAATTGATGAAATTAATCCCGATGAATATACTATTGTAGCATCAGGACCCCTTACATCGGACAAACTTTATGAAAATATCCGTGATTTTCTCGGTGACAAATATATGCACTTTTTTGATGCTGCAGCTCCCATAGTTACCACAGAGAGCATAGATATGACTAAAGCCTACAGAGCATCTCGTTACGGCAAGGGTACAGACGACTACATAAACTGCCCTATGACCGAGGAAGAATACGAAGCTTTTTATAGTGAACTTATAAATGCCGAAGTTGCCGAGGTCCACGGTGCAGACAGCGAAACAGTATTTGAAGGTTGTATGCCTGTGGAAACTATGGCAAAAAGAGGAAAAGATACACTCCTTTTCGGACCTCTTAAACCCGTAGGACTGGAAAATCCAAAAGACGGCTCTCTCCCCCACGGCGTAGTGCAGCTCCGTCAGGACAATGCAGACGGTACACTGTATAATATAGTAGGTTTTCAGACACATCTTAAGTTCGGCGAGCAAAAAAGAGTTTTCTCAATGATACCCGGACTTGAAAATGCGGAATTTGTACGTTACGGTGTAATGCACAGAAATACCTTTATAAATTCCCCTGCACTTCTTAACAAATACTATCAGGTAAAAAATAACGAAAAAATATTTTTTGCAGGACAGATTACCGGTGTTGAAGGCTATGTAGAATCCGCATCCTCGGGAATGTGTGCAGGTATAAATATGGCAAAGCTTCTTCTTGGGGAAGAAATGGTAGACTTCACCCGTCTTACTGCTACGGGCGGACTTTCTCATTATATAAGTGAAGGCTCCGTAGGAGAATTTCAGCCTATGAATGTTACCTTCGGTATTATTGAACCTCTTGGTAAGAAAGTAAGAAAAAAAAGAGAAAAAAATGCCCTTATATCGCAAAGAGCATTGGAAAAAATTCAAGAAATTAAAGAACTATTATAATATTTACAAAAGAGGTATACAAAAGTGTCAAAATTTGAAAAAAACTTATCGGAAGGTAATGTTGTAAAACAACTTATAATGTTTTCCCTTCCCGTACTTATATCCAACCTTATACAATCTCTGTACAGTACGGTGGATATGCTTGTTGTAGGTCAGTTTTCAGGACCTGCAGCCATGTCCGGCGTAAATATCGGCGGACAGGTATCCTTCCTTATTACAAATATGGTATTCGGTCTTTCCGTAGGTGCTACTGTTCTTATAGGACAGTATATGGGTGCCAATGACAGAAAGCTCATAAAGAAAACAATATCTACACTATTTGTTTCTCTTTTTGTAGCCGCTATAGCCATTACCGTTATAACCATAGGGTTACAGACTCCCCTTTTAAAGCTGATTCAGACACCGAAAGAATCCTTCAGCGAAGCAAAAGACTACTTTTTTATAAGTATGCTGGGTACAATATTTATTTTTGGTTACAATGCATTAAGTGCCGTAATGCGCGGAATGGGTGACAGTAAGAATCCTCTTATATTTGTTGCCGTAGCCTGTGTTACAAATATTATTTTGGATTTGATATTGGTTGCAGTATTTAATATGGGTGCAGCCGGTGCAGCTATAGCAACGGTTATTTCTCAGGCACTCAGTATGATTTTGTGCATAGTATATTTGAAGCGAAATAACTTCATATTTGATTTTAGCTTGCAATCTTTCAAAGGTGCATCTTTAAGACAGCTTAAACTTATTTTAAAGGTTGGCATACCCACATCCATTCAGAATGTAGCTACAAGTACATCATTCTTATTTCTGACAACTCTCGTAAATTCCATTGGTGTAACTGCCTCTGCAGCGGTAGGTGCCGTAGGTAAGCTTAACGGATTTGCCATACTTCCCGGTGTAGCAATGAGTACTTCGGTTTCCGCTATGGCGGCTCAAAATATCGGTGCCGGAAAATATGACCGCGCGAAAAATACGATGTTTGTGGGTATGGCTATTTCTACCCTGATAAGTGCTATTATATTTGCTTTCGTAGCAATTTTCCCGGAAGTTTGTATAGGATTTTTTGGAAATGACCTTGAACTTATAAAGTGCGGAGTGGAATATATGCAAGCATTTAAGTATGATTATTTTGTGGCACCATTATGCTTCTGCTTCAACGGATTGTTTATAGGTGCGGGCAAAACCACTTTTTCCCTTTCAAACGGCATAATGTCATCCCTTCTTTTCAGAATACCTGCTTCATATGTATTCGGTATGACTATGGGAATGGGACTCTACGGTGTGGGCATGGGTGCTCCCATTGCTTCCGGGGCAGCTCTTTTGTTTGCAATAATTTTCTTTATGACAGGTAAGTGGAAATCTCGCGTAATTCAAAACTAAAAATTTATTAAAAAAGCCTAATTTTTAAAAATATCTAAAATTTATAGGCAGAGCCGTTTATTTTAAAATAAACGGCTCTCCACATTTTAAAATATTTTTTTGGATTAAAAGGGCTTTTTTTTAATTTTTTCTTGAAAATTACTTAAAAATCTGCTATAATGTATCATATATAACTATGTGTAATGTTGGATAACTTTATCCACATTTTATACAACTCTGTGGATAAATATTTTTTAGGAGAAATACAAATGAGCGAAATTTTAGAAATCTGGCAAAAAGTGCTGGATATAGTGAAAGTTGATATGATTCCCGTCAGCTTTTCCACTTGGATAGAAACTATAATTCCTGTGGAAATAGATGTGGATAAAATAGTTCTTGAAGTTCCTCATGAATGGAACAAGCAGATGGTTGACCTTAAATATTCTTCACTTATAAAAAATGCTCTGCTCTATGTAACACAAAAGGATTATGATATTGAAATAATAATCAAGTCAAAAACAAACCAATATGACGAGAAAAAGAAAAATTCAAATATCGGTATGACGCTTAATCCTTCTTATACTTTTGACACCTTTGTAACCGGTAAATCAAATGAATTGCCCCATGCTATAGTTAAAAATATTGCTCAGTGTGTAATTGACAATAAATTAAGTGATTATAATCCTTTGTTTCTTCATGGTGGAGTAGGTCTTGGTAAAACCCATCTTATGCATGCCATATGTCATGAAATATTAAATAAAAGAACAGATGCAAAAATCCTTTACACCACAAGTGAACAATTTACAATTGATTTGGTAAATGCGATTAAAGATGACAGAAATCAAGAGTTCAGAGATAAATATCGTAATGTGGATATCTTACTTATAGACGATATTCAATTTATAGGCGGTAAAGAAAATACCCAGGAAGAGTTTTTCCACACATTCAATGCTCTGTATCAAGAAAATAAACATATTGTTATTACAAGTGACCGTCCTCCTAAAGAACTTTATACTCTTACGGAGAGATTAAGAACACGTTTTGAGTGCAGCGGTATTTACGATATCAATACTCCCGACTACGAAACCCGTATAGCAATACTTAAGAAAAAGGCTGACCGTATAGGCATTGAAGTAAGTAATGAAGTATTAAGTTACCTTGCAGAACAAATTACTTCAAATATAAGAGAACTCGAAGGCACCATAAAAATGCTTAAGAGCTATCATGACCTTATGAACAGGGATATTACATTAAACCTTGCAAAAGAAGTTCTTAAAGATTATAAAACAGAAAGTAAAAAAGAAATAACTCTTGAACTTATAGCAAGCAATGTAGAAAAATATTGTAATCTTAAAGATAATGAACTTAAATCTTCCACAAAGAGCAAAAACGTTTCTTACCCCAGACAGATTGCCATGTATATAATGAAAAATCTCACAAATTATTCACTTGTACAGATAGGTGAATATTTCGGAGGTAAAGACCATACTACAATTCTTCATGGAGTAAAGAAAATAACAAAAGATATTGAAGAAGATATTTCAAAGAAAACACTTGTGGATAACATCATAAAAAATATTAAGAGTTAATGCTTCTCAAACTCACTTTATCAAAGGTTTTTATATACTTACCAACATTATTTTGTTGATAAAAATTTTTTTAAATGTGCATAGTTTTTTTATCAACAATTTTGCTTTAAAAAAAGGATAACATTTGTAAGTTATGCACCTAATCAAAGCTACATAATTACTGGCTTTGAATAAGTTATCCAAACTATCAACGGCTCTACTACTACTACTAAATTTTATTATTTAATATTTTATTTATTTAAGCGTTTTTATGAAAGGAATGTTCCATTATGAAATTTGTATGTGAAAAAAATATTTTATCGGATTCAATATCTATTGTTTCCAAAGCAATAAACAACGCTTGTGCAATTGACATATTAAAAGGAATCAAAATTGAAGCAAAAGACAAAATTAAATTAAGCGGAAGCGATCTTGATCTTTCTATAGAAAGTGTATTTGATGCAGAAATATATGAAGAAGGAAGTTTAATAGTTGATGCAAGAATTTTTGCTGATATTATCAGAAAGCTTCCCGACGGTCCTGTAGAAATTGAAACAGATTCCAAAAATGAACTTAAAATAAACTGTCTTAATACAAAATTCAATATTCTTTATCTTTCCAGTGAAGGATATCCCGAAATTAAAAAAATAGAAGACGGTGATTCATTTAAAATTTATTCTAAGGATTTAAAATCTGTAATAAAGAATACAATTTTTGCTATTTCCAATAACGAAAGCAGACCTATTCTTACAGGTTCAAAGTTTGAAATTACAAACAGTAACTT
>CAYXPV010000127.1:0-5707 GCA_964467285.1 uncultured Oscillospiraceae bacterium | reverse complement strand
ACCAACGACCTCCGGGTTATGAGCCCGACGAGCTACCAGACTGCTCTACCCTGCGATATTTAAATTTAACTGATTAACAAAACACAATTGGTGCCGGAGACCGGAATCGAACCGGTACGGAGTTTAACCTCCGCAGGATTTTAAGTCCTGTGCGTCTGCCAGTTCCGCCACTCCGGCGTACCTACCGTGCCTTAATATAATACCACTTTAGGCACGGTTTGTCAATAGTAAATTTTTAATTTATTAATATTTATTGCCACCTCTGCGACTTGAACCTCTTTTAGATTCAAAAGAATGCTTAATATCGTGCATCTTCTCATCGCTTGCCTGCTTAAATTTATTAAGCTTATCTTCAAAGGAAAGGTCATCACTCTTGGAACCAAAGCTAACCTCTGCCGGAGGTACGCTGAAATCCGTAGGTGCTGCGAAACGTTCTTTCTTAAATTCTTTCTTTTTAAAGGGCTTTTTTTCAGAAGGAGAACCTTGAGGCATTTTATCCTTAAGTGCCTGCTTTATTGACAATCCTATTTTACCCTTTTTATCAGAAGGTAATACCTTAACTTCTACAATATCTCCAAGTTTTAAATGATCATTAATATCATTTACATAGTCGAGTGATACCTCAGATATATGTACAAGTCCACTCATGCCGCCTTCCAGCTCTACAAATGCACCGAATTTGGTAATACCTGTTACTTTGCCTTTAAGAATCTGACCTTCTTCTACTTGCATCTTTTCAAAATGCCTCCCCTTGTGAGCTACTTTTTATCGTTGTAATTTCTGAATATTTTTTCATTAGGTTTAACATATCCCAGAGATCTTGCATTTTTCTCTGCAGTTTCAAGGGAGTCGCACTCTTCGGAAATTTTGTCGAGTTCTTTACCTCTCTCAACTTCCCGGGCATTCAAGGTTTTGAACTTTTCTACATCTTTGATATTTTGATTATAATCCGAGTATCCCTTATAACAAAGACACGCAAAAAGTATAACCGAAAAAACAAGCATAATCTTAAGAATTACACCGCGTTTCTTGTTTTTCAAAACCGTAACACCTCCCTTGCACAGTAAAAAGTCAAAAAAAGCACCGACTTACCATAACATTATATATCATCGCAGACTGATTGTAAAGATTTTTTTAACAAATTTTTTTCAATTTTGCAATTTATTGTCTTTTGGTGCCGAATTTTGCCGATGTTTTGCTTTAAAAAGTCCAAAACCGTCTTTTACTTTCCTGCCGATGTCTTCAAGTTTTTTGTTAACCGAACTTTTAATAACCGACACTATTGTACATTTGTTTTTTACAAAGCAAATGACTTTTCTAAACTTACTTTCAATAAAGCCAAACAACTTTACAAAGGGTGAAACTAAAAAATTCACAACCCTTACACACATGCCTATTATCCACACCAAGAATTTTATAACATAGTCGGACAGAGTAACAAAATATATTCCCGACCCTATAACAAGGGCAATAATCTCATATGCACGGACTCTTGCATAATTAAGTCTGAATGCCACCATATAAACAATAAAAAGCTCTATAATCCAAAAAATTATATCCTGAAAAGCTATGACACCCGTACCGGAATTTTTGTATCGTCGTATTGCACGAAAAATATCGAACACTGCCGTACAAAGTGCCCCACACAGAACCATTGCCAAAAACACATATGCCTGATTCACAGATGAAATTTCCATTTTATCACCTGCCATTAGCGAAATAGTCTTGCAAAAAATCCGGGGCCTTTTTCCTTAAGAGAATTATCTATGTAATCCATAGAAGTAACCATGCCCACAATATTAACGTCACCGGTGTCTACATTAAGCTTATTTATATGGAGTCGGTCACCCTTTATTACAAGGACTCCGTGACGGGAGGTTCTGAGAACGATTTCCTCTTCGTTGAAGCTTTCCACTTCTTCAATACCGGAAACACTGAGCTTTTTTCTGTTTTCAAGTATCATATTGTGAACCGGTTCCTGTTTTACCTTGTTCACGTTCTTTTTTTCTTCCATTTTCATACCGCCTTTGTGCTTTATTATATTACATACTATGCACAAAGGAGGGCTTGTATACCTGTTTTTATAAAACTGTGTACATATCCGACGCGTCTGCCTTGAGAGCGTGTTCAACAACCTTTTCTACCTTTACGGTTGTAGTTTTTTCGCCAAAAGTTATAGCTATAATATCCCCTTCCTTAACATCGGCAGAAGGCTTTGCAACCTTGCCGTTTAAGATAACCTTGCCGAGCTCACAAGCCTCGCAGGCTACTGTTCTTCTCTTTATAAGGCGTGATACCTTTAAGTATTTATCCAATCTCATTGCTTTTCCTCCGATTTTATAAGGTGAAGTTTTTTAAGTACGGGAACGAATCTCGCCATACCGGGTATGGATGCAAGTAATTCCTCATTTACGGTACGCATAACGAGAAGCCCTGCCACATAGGTAACTACCGCTACAGCAATGGCAACCACAAGAGAGAACTTGCTTCCAAAGGGTAAAAATTTATATACTGCAAGTGAGCATACAGCCATAAGCACCACAGAAAGCACCGGCTTTAATATATACTGTACGGGCGAAAGCTTTACCTTAAGGACTTTGATAAGCCACACAATATTAAGCAAAAGAATAACTCCGTAGCAAGCAATAGTGCCTATAGGTGCACCAACTATATTGATGTGAGGATTTCTTACGAGAACCCAGTTTACTATTATTTTAACTACTCCGCCGATAAGCATATTAATTACCGGAACCCATTGTCTGCCAATGGATTGAAGTATAGCATTGGTCACCATAACAAGGGACACAAAAACAATGGCGTAGCCCAACACACCCAAAGTATTTGTAGCGTTGGTGTTGTTGTACACAAGAGCGAGAATCGGCTCTGCAAAAATTGCCATACCAACAGCACAAGGAAGGGCAAAAAGTGTGGTTATGGATATACTGTTGCTTGCAGTCTGACGGGCAAGCTTAATATCGCCATCGGTAAGGGCAGATGCGACTGCCGGAACAAGACTTACGGTAATCGCCGATATAAGTGTAGGCGGAAGATTGAAAAGCGGCACCGCATAACCCGTGTAGGAACCGTACAGTATTTTGGCTTCCTCATAGCTAAATCCGCTGGACTGAAGATTGTGCATTATCATACCGGTATCTATAAGTGTGGTAAGGCTCATCACCGATGCACCCAAAGTAATGGGAATTGCTATACAAATAAGTTTTAAAAATATTATTCCTCCGGAAACTTCTGCACCGCGAGCTCGAATTTTGGAATGTTTACGTTTTTTTAATACATATATACCGGCGAGTGTTACAAAACCAAGGAATCCGCCCATAGCTACACCAAAAACAGCACCGGCTGCACTATACTTAGCACCATGGCTCATAAGAAAATAAGCACACACAAATCCTATAACAAGCTTTCCTATAGCCTCACTCACTTCAGAGCAAGCTGTAGGAAGCATATCCTGATGTCCTTGGAAATATCCCCTGTATGCACTCATGAGTGCCACAAAGAAAACAGCAGGAGATATAGCCTTTATACCCAGTGCCGCATCGGGGTTACCTAAAATCATTGCAAATTCTTCTGCTAAGAAAAAGAGCAACGCAGAACCAAGGACACCTATACTAATAAGCAATTTTATACTTACAGAAAATATTTTTTTTACTTTTTTCGCATCACCTTCGGTATGTGCCTCTGATATCATGCGGGATATTGCCACGGGAATACCTGCGGTAGCAACTATAAAGAGCCAAGTGTACATGGTGTAACTTGTAGAGAAAAGCGCCATACCTTCTTCCTTAAGTAAATATGTAAGGGGGATTTTAAAAGCAGCACCTATGACCTTAACCACAATATTGGCTATCATAAGAATAAGTGCGCCCTTCATAAAGTTTTGCTTTTTATCTGAACTCATAACAATATAACTCCTTATGAATAATACTCTCTGAAAATTTATTATATCATATATTAAGCGAAAATAAAATACAATTTTGTAAATTATATTATTTAATTTAGCAAGGAAGTGTAGGTATGCAAAAAAGACGGTTTATAATAAATGTATTCATAATGTCGGGATCTATGCTTGTTATACGTACCATGAGTATGATAATGAATATATACATATCCGCCCGGGCAGGCTCCACAGCTATGGGAATATATCATATGATTTTTTCCATATTTACCTTTGGCATAACATTTGCCGTATCAGGAACGGGATTTGCGGTCACAAGACTGATTTCCGAAAAAAACTTCGACGAAAAAAGCGTGTTAAAAAAATCTCTCTTTATTGCTTTGATAATGTCTTTTGCAGGATTTGTGGCTTTTTGGTCGGCAAGCGGCACAATTGACCGTATATTTATCAGGAAAGAAGGTGCCGCCAAAGCACTTCGTATGCTTGCTTTCGCCCTGCCCTGTATGAGTGCATCGGCTGTGTTTCGCGGCTTTTTTATAGCTAAGCGGAAAGCCGTCACGGTAACACTGAGTTCCCTTTGGGAAGAAGGTGTATGTATTGCCGTTACCTTTTTTTCCTTAAACAAGCTTGCAGGCACACCCACAGCATATATGAGCCTTGTGTACGGATGTCTTGCATCTAACCTTTCTGCCATAATCTTTGACGGAATTTGCGTTCTGAAGTATCTTACAAATGCAGTCAAAATAAGGCTGAAAACAGGTTACAGACCTATCCTCCGCATATGCACACCTGTTGCATTGGGTTCATACCTGCGTACTGCCCTTGTTGCCACAGAAAACCTTATGATACCTATGCAATTTGCAAAGTACGGCACGGTCAATCCCATTGGTGAATATGGTATTATTAAAGGGATGGCAATGGCAGTTATAATGTTTCCTACGGTATTCATACAGGCATTTTCCTCAATGCTTGTGCCCGAAATGAGTGAAATGCACGCCTCAAAGCGAAAAAACGGCATACGGTATGTATTTTCACGGGCAATCGGCGGAATAATGATGTTTTCCACTTTTGTAGCTCTTATGCTGTTTTGTCATCACGATATAATAAGCCGAAGTTTGTTTAAAGAACCCCATGTTACAAAATACTTGGGACTTTTATCCCTACTGGCAATTCCCATGTATCTGGACACCGTAGCAGACAGTATACTTAAAGGACTTGACTTACAGAATGCGTGTCTGCGGTACAACATTATAGACTCCGCCTTAAGAGTTGCGGCAATATTTGTGCTGATGCCCAAACTGGGACCTTTGTTTTACATAGCAATGATATACCTAAGCGAAATATTTAATCTCAGCCTAAGCCTTAGTAAAGCGGCAAGAGTAACCGGTCTTAAAATAGATTGGTTTAGGTGGGCTATTCTGCCCATCATATGTGGTTTTTCGGCATATTGGATGAAAAATCCTGTATTGCAGACCGTAGTGTATGTGGGAGTATATTTTGTTATTTCAAAATTGAAAAGATTGGAATGAATTTTGATTTATCGCTCGGTTTAACAAACAATGCACTTTCATAACTTTTTCACTATTTCTTATTACTTATAACCTATTGAAATTTGCCATTGACAAATTTCAAATTCCCCCTCACTTCTTCCCTATTCACTATTACTTATTACTTCAAAAAAACACCCCCGACTCTCGTCGGAGGTGCTTTTGGTTATTATGCTTCAAACAATATTATTTATGGCTCTATAATAAATGTTGGGGTGTCCAACAAATAGAGCTCAAAAAAAATTAA
>CAYXPV010000126.1:0-5721 GCA_964467285.1 uncultured Oscillospiraceae bacterium | reverse complement strand
GCCCAGACTTTTCTGGACTTTTTCGACAGTCTGAGGAAAGCGGTTATTCCGCTTTCCTTTTTATTTTGTTCCATTTGACTTCGGCCAAACATCACCTCTCGCTGTACCATCGTACAGCTTCGGGTACCCCCCTACGGGTTCTGTTTGACCGCTCTGCACTATTTTTTCCTGCCCACATTTCATGGCGTAAAAAATGCATACACTACTAAAACAAAACACACAGAAAGGCGATGCAAACTCATTGTTTACATCGCCTTTGTTTTTTATATTAAATCCAATATTCCAAGAAAGCACATCTGTGAACATTCCTTAATGTGTTTTCTTCTTTTTACATTCATATCTTCAATTTCTTTATCATCGTAACGGATTGCCGCAAGCTTCATAGCCATTTTTTCGAAGTGGCAGTTTTCGGCGTTAATTTCCGGGTACGTCCACAGGAAGGGATTTTTGTAGAAAGGCTTGAAGAACTCAACACACTTTTTAAGGGATTTGCCGTCGGATGTTTCATAATTCCACAAATCCACGCCTTTGTGATATGCAACCTCGGCTATAAGCACACAGGCATCCATATTGTAGAGAGTGTAGTGGTATGAACGGGTACGGGTAATTTCATCGGTAAACTTACCTTCGGTGTCTGTCTGCTGTGAAAGTATGCGGTTTCTGTAGCTGTCGAAGCATTCTTCCAGTTGCTTTTCATTTTCGGTAAAGGCAGAAAATACTGCCACCTGTGTGTTCCACCAATTAGAATGGTTGTTGAAAAAGTTTTTCTCTTCCAAACCTTTTTCGCTGGTGGTAAGCCACATTATATATTGGGAAAACCACTCTTTAAGCCCACATATAACATCCTCATAACCGCCGGCTCTTTGCAAAATATCTGCACCGTACACAACTCTTATATAGTTGGAGGTATCTATGATTCCGATTCCTCTGCCGTCGCACACTCCGCGGATTGCCTGACCGCATTCCATATGGGGATTAACCTTGGTTTCTTCATCTACAAACCAAACCTTTATAAGCTCTGCCGCTTTGTCAAAGTACTCACGTTTGCCAAGATACAAACCTGCCTGACAGAGTATAGATACGGCATCGGACATGGTAACCATATCTTCCATATGAGCATTGAAGCGGTCGGGGTTAAACTCACCGTCACGCTTTATATACGGTCCGTCGGGATTTTCCGGGTTAGGCCACCAGTAGGGACCCTCGCTGTAGAAATCGTGAGGATTGCCCGTAGCCCCGGGGCTTTCGTGATAGGTAACACTTACGGGGGCAAGTTTTAATTTTTCCTCCGCAAGTCTTGCAAGCTCACATTTAAGGCAGTTGTCACTATTTACTTTATTCTGAATTTCTTTTATTCTTTCTTCGGTAATAAAAATCATTTTCTTCTCCATGTAAATTATTCAAGATACAAACCTGCTTCCGGCATAATCAAATGAGCAAGATTATAGTAAATATAGTACTTGTTTTTTATTACATCCGAAAGCTTCATGGGGCTTACTGCAGTATACTTTATACCAAGAAGAATCTCAAGTATTTCACCAAGTACGGAGTAGCTTCCATAGGTGAATATATCTATATCCTCTGCATCATACTCCGTTTTCAGCATTTCCACGGTTTTAACCAGGTCATATGCCATAAGTGCAAGAACGGAATCACCCATAAACACCATATCTTTATTGAGCTTTTCTGTGAGAGTGTATATTGCTTTTGCAGGCTGTCCCGTGGTTATATTTATAGGGAAGTTCTCGCCGATACAGGCAATATCTGCCACAAGGACTGCTCTTCCGCTGTTTATAATACTCTGTATTTCTTCCTTGTGTCTGCCTATATCATTGGTACCGTCTTCCCAAAGGCAGATTGTAACAGGCACATTTTTATCCTTATCCTCAAACCTTCTTATAAGAAGTCCGAAATCCGCAATATAGTCCTGAGGATGCCAAAGGATTTTTTCTGCATACAAACCACAGGTAAGCTCGCAGTCCAGATGAACCACATCAAGAGGACAAGTTTTCCTGTTTTTATATATTCTTTCTTCAAAAAACGCTTTTTTCTCTTCCAAGGTTTTTGGAGTTTTTCTTAAGTTTTCGTATATTACTTTGTTTTCCGCAAAGGGAGAAAGTGAATCCAAAAATTCAAGATGCACATTTCCCGTTTTCGTACAACAAAGGTCTTTTTCCGGGAGGGCTTTAAGTCCTTCCCTGCTCACTTCAATGTCCTCGCCCCCAGGTGCTTTGCAAAAAATTCGCTTGCCGCCTTTCCGAGAACCTCGGTGTATTTGTGCTGGGAATCGTCATAAACAATGCCAATGTTATCTTCCGCATCAAAAAGTCCGTAAAACTTGCGACTTGCATCATACACTCTTCTTGCACCCTCAACGGGGAAGAAGTCGCTCTTTACGGCAAGTATAAGGAATGGCTTGGGGCAGAAGCAAGAAACAATTTCATGGTGGTCAAAGCCTTTGTCTGTAGTACCGGGCCATATCTGTTCGGAATCCTGAGCACCGCCCTGAATAAATATATCCCTGCGTGTGGACACAAAAGTGCCGGGAGCCGCCGCCTTTACTCTGGGGTCAATGCAGGAAATTACGCAGGTTTGAGTACCTCCGCCGGAAGAACCCGTAGCACCAATTTTGTCCGGGTCAATCTCCGGTCTTGTCTGCAGGTAGTCTATGGCTCTCATGGCATCTGCCACAAAATATTTTACGCTGTTGCCTTGCGTTAAAAACATCTGCGCACCAAAGGTTTGATGATCCATGACAGCTTTAGAAACTATCGGCTCACCGATGCCGGGCTCCGTGTAATTACTCCTTTCCCCCTGACCTGTGGGGTCTATGAGAAGAACCGCACTTCCGCCTCTTGCAATAAGCCTTGCAACCTTCTGATAATCTTGGCAGAATTTGCCGTTTTGGGCATGCCCGGGCTGAAAGAGTACACCGGGGCATTTGTCTTTACGGTTTTTGGGTAGATAAAGGTTTGCGGTAACATACACACCCAGGCGTGATTCAAAAATAACCTTTTCTATGATAAGGTCATCCTCCTCTATCACTCCGGTAGTAACTGCATTGAGAGGAAGGGAATTATCGTAGGGAATATCCCACTTGACTTAAACACTTCCTTCATTGTTTGCTGATACTTAAGGAATTCCTCCTTAGTGCTTATTGAGCTTCTGACGCTGTCGCCCATTCGGAAGCAATCCTCAGACATATGATCAACATATTTGTACAAACTCATATTAAGATTACGAAACCATGTTCCGGGTGTGTAACTTTGAACTGCCTCAAATCCAGCCATTATAAAATCACTCCATTATATTCTTCATATCATACATTCCGGCATCCAGATCCTTGATATATATTGCCGCCTTGATACTTCCTACAGCAAACACTTCCTTACTCATTGCGGTATGCTTAATCTCGATAATTTCGTCATTACCTGCAAAGATAACCTCATGTTCACCAACAATTGTACCGCCGCGGACTGCGTGAAGTCCTATTTCTTTCTTGCCGCGTTTTTTGCGAACAGAGTGTCTGTCGTACACATATTCGGGTACTTCGGACAAAACAGAAGAAATTTCATCTGCAATCATAAGCGCGGTACCGCTGGGGGCATCTATCTTCTGATTGTGGTGCTTCTCCACAATTTCAATATCGAAGTTATCCTCAAGAATCTGTGCCGCCTTCTTTACAAGATTTACAATGAGGTTTACACCAAGAGACATATTGGCGGTCTTAAACACGGGTATTACTTCCGAAAGGCCTGAGAGTGCCTTGTTCTGTTCTTCGGAAAGACCTGTGGTTGCCATTACAAGAGGTGTGCCTGTAGCCTTGCAGTAGGATGCAACCGCATCAAAGCATGCCGGATGAGAGAAATCTATAACTACATCGCCCTTTTCCGCTGCTTTGTCAAAATTATCGTACACGGGATAACCGAATTTACTTTCGGTATTGATGTCAAAACCGAAAACTATGTTTACATCTTCCCTTTCACTTACAAGGCGGGATATAACCTGTCCCATCTTTCCGTTGCAACCGGATAAAATAATATTTGTCATATGTTTTCCTCCGTATAGTTTTAATGGGTACGTGTATACCGTACCCATTGTGATGTTTAAATTATTTAAGTATTCCGTACTCAAACATTGCTTTACGGAGTACTTCTTTATTTGCTTCGCCCATTTCACAAAGAGGCATTCTTAAGTCGCCTGCATTGTAGCCCATCATATTCATAGCTGTTTTAACAGGGATGGGGTTAACCTCTATAAAGAGTGCGTCCACAAGATCCAACGCTTCAAGCTGAAGCTGAAGAGCCTTTTCGGTGTCACCTGCAAGATAACTTGCAACCATATCGTGAGTCTGCTTGGGAGCCACGTTGGAAAGAACCGAAATTACACCCTTACCGCCAAGGGAAAGAAGGGGAACAATCTGGTCATCATTACCGGAATAGATTGTCATATCGTCACCGCAAAGCTGTGCAATCTTGGCAACCTGAGAAATATTGCCGCTTGCTTCCTTGACAGCTACAATGTTTTCAACCTTGGAAAGTTCCTTCAGGGTTTCGGGAGTAATGTTAAGCCCGGTTCTGGAGGGTACATTGTAAAGGATTATGGGAATATTTACGGCTTCCGCAATCATTGTGTAGTGCTTTATAAGACCTCTCTGAGTTGTTTTGTTGTAGTAAGGTGTTACAAGAAGAAGTGCATCTGCACCAAGTGCTTCTGCTTTCTTGCTGAGCTCTATACCGTGCTTGGTATCGTTGGAGCCGGTTCCTGCAATTACGGGAACTCTGCCGGCAACCTTCTTTACACAGTAGTCTATAACCTCAAGATGCTCCGCATCGGGCATTGCCGCAGATTCACCTGTAGTACCGCATACAACGATAGCATCGGTACTGCCTGCAATCTGGTCTTCAATAATTTTGCCGAAGCATTCGAAATCAACAGTTCCGTCCTCCTTGAAGGGAGTAATGATAGCAACTGCCGCGCCTGTAAAAACAATAGGTTTCATAGGACTTTCCTCCATTAATTATTTTCCCAATAAGAAATGAGCTTCTGGGCAATCTGTACAGCGTTTGCAGCAGCGCCCTTTCTGATGTTGTCTGCAACTACCCAGAGGTTAACACCGCTTTCAACACTTTCGTCACGACGGATACGTCCAACATAAGTTTCGTTGGTACCTGTAGCATTTATAGCTAAGGGGTATACGTTGTTTGCAGGGTCATCCTGAACCACGATTCCGGGAGCGTTTGCAAGTACGGCTTTGAGTTCATCAAGGTCAAACTGCTTTTCAAATTCAAGGTTGATGGACTCGGAGTGACCGTTGAATACGGGAACTCTTACTGTGGTAGCAGTAATCTTTAATGTATCGTCACCAAGAATTTTCTTGGTTTCGTCTACCATCTTCATTTCCTCCTTGGTATATCCGTTGGGGAGGAATACATCAATATGAGGTATGCAGTTACCTGCTATAGGATGGGGGAACTTCTTGGGAGCTTCACCTTTAAGACCATTTTCCAGGTCATTCCATCCGCCCATACCTGCACCGGATACGGCCTGGTATGTAGAATAGATAATTCTCTTGATTTTGTACGCATCATGAAGAGGCTTCAACGCTACCATTGCCTGAATTGTAGAACAGTTGGGGTTTGCAATTATACCCTTATTCTTCATAATATCTTCGGGGTTAACCTCGGGAACCACAAGGGGTACCTCGGGGTTCATTCTCCA
>CAYXPV010000125.1:0-5800 GCA_964467285.1 uncultured Oscillospiraceae bacterium | reverse complement strand
GATATATATTCCTTTGCTTTCCTTACCGCTGTGTCAAGGTCGTAGCCTTTGGCAAGACCCGAGCATATTGCGCTGGAAAGGGTGCAACCCGTTCCGTGGGTGTTGGGGTTATCTATTCTTTTTCCAAAGTACCACTTAATGCCCTCTGCCGTACACAGCAGGTCGTTGGCATCGTTTATACTGTGACCGCCTTTTAAGAGCACATTGCATCCGTATGCTTTGTGTATCTTAAGGGCGGCTTTTTTTATGTCCTCTTCGCTTTGTATCTCCATTTCTGCAAGAACCTCCGCTTCTGGTATGTTGGGGGTTACAAGGGTGGCTATGGGCAGAAGCCTTTTCTTTATCACATCAACGGCACTTTCCGAGCTGAGTTCCGAGCCGCTTGTGGAAACCATAACCGGGTCTACCACTATGTTTTTTGCTTTGTAGAGATTAAGGGCATCCGCAATGGTATGCGCCAATTTTGCCGAGGAAACCATACCGATTTTAACCCCGTCGGGGTAGATGTCCGTAAACACCGCATCAAGCTGAAGTTTTAAAAATTCGGGGCTTACCTCATATATGCCCGTCACCCCAAGGGTGTTTTGTGCGGTGAGGGCGGTTATGGCACTCATAGCATACACTCCGTTTGCCAGCATTGTCTTTATGTCTGCCTGAATGCCGGCTCCGCCGCTTGAGTCACTTCCGGCTATTGTAAGTGCGGTTTTCATAGCTCTTTGCTCCTTTCAAGCAGTTCCTCTGCAGCTTTCTGTGGGCTTTCTGCCTTCATTATGGCGGACACCACACATATTCCGTCTATGCCGCTGTCCTTTAGCACATCAAGGTTGTCCTTGTTTAAACCGCCTATGGCGTTTACGGGTATGGGCACAGCTTTTACAATTTCTTTAAGAGTTTCTACCGATGTAAGTACTGTCTTAACCTTTGTGGTTGTGGGGTAGATTGCTCCCACACCAAGGTAGTCGGCTCCCATTTTGCAAGCTTTCGTTGCTCTTTCCACAGTCTTTGACGTGGCACCTATTATGTAGTCATCACCGAGAATTTTTCTTGCCGTGTCTATGGGCATATCCTCACTTCCAAGATGAACTCCCTCTGCACCCACAGCCAGCGCCACGTCAACACGGTCGTCTATTATGAGGGGCACGTTGTACTCGGTTGTAAGGGTGTGTACCTTGTTTGCAAGGTCAATGTATTCTCTTGTTGTTTTGTTCTTTTCCCGTATCTGCACAAGGGTTACACCGCCCTTTAATGCTTCCTCCACACGGCGTAAAAATTCTTCCTCGCCGTATGCCGCAGAGTCGGTTATAAAGTACAGCTTTGTGTTAAAGCTTTTCAATCTCCGTCACTTCCATTCTGGTTTTAATATCCTCTGCCGTTATCTTGCCTATTTGGTTCATTAGGTTTGCAAGGTAATTCCCTTCGCCCTCTGCCATCTCTCCGCAGATGCCAAGGGTAAGAGCACCAAGCACCGCCGCTTCAAAGTGTTTTCCATGTGATGCAAAGGTGGCAACAATAGCCCCTTGCATACACCCCGTACCTGTAATATTGCCAAGGGCAGGGGTACCGTTTTCTATAAGTACAGTTTTGTCCTTACTGCACACAATGTCCCTTTTGCCTGATGCAAGAATCACGCAGTTGTACTTTGCGGCAAGGTCTTGGCACACAGGCATAATACCTTCCGCAGTAAGGGTGGGGGAAGCATCTACACCTGCTGATTTGTAGTGGGGGTGGGCAAGGGCATTTATTTCCGAGTAATTGCCTTTGAGTATACCCACACCGCCTGTTTTAAGTAGCTTTTTTGCAAGCTTAAGCCGCAGGGCAGAGCAAGCCACACCCACCGCATCCAGCACCACGGGGATGCTATTTTTCTTTGCGGTTTTTATGGCGATTTTTGCAGATTTAATCCGTGCATCGGTTATGTTGCCGAGGTTTATGAGCAAGGCATCTGCCGTTGGGGTTATTTCGCCAACTTCCTTCGGATGCTCCGCCGTTATAGGCAGAGCACCCAAAGCTAATATTGCATTGGCGCATTGAGTTATGGATATGGGGTTTGTGATGCAATGTATAAGCGGTTTTTGCTCCTTTATGCATTGCAAAAGGTTAAATGGGATTTCCATTTTGTTTCACCTTCTTGGTTATATAGTAGATGATACCTGCAAGGATAAATGCACCCAGCGAGCCGTAGGCGGCAATCTCCGTTACCGTAGATGTCAGCGAGAATAGCGCAGAGAGAATTTTAATTACCATAAAGCATATTACACCAAGGGTGGCAATGGAAATGGAGTCGCCAACAAGTGAACTGTGGTAGTCGTAGATGGTGGTTCCCAGTTTGCCCTGAAAGTTTGCAAGCACACCTGCATTGGCAAGCTTGCGAAGGAATACAAAGGCTATACTTCCGCCTATGAGAGTTCCGCATATAAAGGACGGCACATAGAATATCCAACTAAGCCCTTCCTTGCCCCAGAAGAATGTCATTACCGGGTAGGAGAGGAGAGCACCTATTATGCCTGTGCCTACAATTTCACCAGCAACTGCCCACACAAGGCTGCCCTTCGATGCCCTGTAGCATACACCCGAGAGAAATGCACCGAATATTGCACCCGTAAGGGCTATTGGCGGTATTCCGAGAAACGCCATGCGTATAATTCCTATAAGAACTGCACATAGAAGTGAATACCATGGACCCATAAGAGAAGCACACACTATGTTTATAAAGTGCGCCATAGGGCACATTCCCTCAAATCGCAAAATGGGGGATATTACCACCCCGAGAGCTATGAGCATTGCAAGAACAGAAAGCTTAAGTAATTTGTTGTTTTTCATATTAAGTTAACCTCGTTTCGTTTAAATTGCGGTCGAAGCTACAGTTGCTTCCTCTCACCCCGAAACACGGGTTCCCTCGCAGGTAGTGAATAGAGATTTGGAAAATGTTGAATTGGCGTTCAACGCGATGGTTGAATGAAGAAGGCACACTCAATATGTCATTGTGAGAGCAGGCACCCGTGAAGTAGCCGAAGGCGTACTAAGCGGTTTGAGACTGCCTCTGGCAAAACTGTCGCAGAGGCAAGCGCCAACCTCGGCGCGAAGTCGATGCGCTACAGTTGACGGCTAGCGAAGCCGCAGGCGAAGTCGAAGAATCTCCAAAACTAATGAGATTATCATTTGTAAGGAAGATTCCTCACGTTGCTCGGAATGACAATGTGGTGGAAAATTTTGGTTTATCGGGGAGTTTGAATAAGGCAGAAAAAGCCTCCCTTGCCTAAAGGGAGGTGGCTTTTGCGAAGCAAAAGACGGAGGGATTCTAAGTGCCTCATTTACTAGATTAACTGTGTTTTGTTAATTTTGAAGCGAATCCCCTCGCCACCGTTCGGTGGCCCTCAATTTTAAGGTTGAAATCCTACGGATTTCTTCTGGAATTTTGCCTAAAAACAATTCACAGGATTGTTTTTTACGGCAAAACCCTTTAGACAAGGGGCGCTTTCACCTTAGTGCTAAATCCCGATAAATGTCAACTTACCTTCCAATCCTTATCCTCTAATCCATAATCACTACATACATTCGCAGACCTCAAGAGCTCCCTTGCTGTCCGGCAATTATCCTCCTCCCCACAAAAAAACGGATAGCCCTGATGGACTATCCGTAATTAATCTTAATCAAACTAAGGTTTCCTACGGCGGCATTATCCGCATCAGGTTAAGGGTCGAAGTTCGATTACTTCCTCTCAGCCTGCATACACAAGCTCCCCTACAAAGTGATTTTATTTAATTTTTATACATCATACACCCAAAACTTTAATTTGTCAAGAACTATTTTACGTTGTGTGTCATTCCCGCATTACCCCATTTATCCACAGACACCACCTTAAAGTATCTGTGTTTATTTTCGGGTGTTATGCTCTCTGCCACTGTAGATGCAATCTGTGTGTCTGTGCCCGGTTCAAATTCCTTTTTGTCCGAAGCATAAACCCTGTAATACACGTGCTCGCTATCCTCACACTTGTCCCAGGTAAGAACACCGCTTTTAAACCGCACATTCTTTATTTCCGATGGGGTTCTGTCCTCGTAGTCAGTGGTAAGGAAGGTTACGGATTTGGCTTCGAGCACAAGGGTGTTTTCGCCTTTTTTTAAAGATACAACAGAAGAAAAATCCTGCAAATCGTTAAACTTATTAAAGGGTACATTGTCTGCCAGATATTCGTATCTTCTCATAGCTTTGGGGATGTCGAAGTCAAGGTTAAGCTTTACTTCCTCTGCCTTGTCCGAAAGGTTAATTATTGCCACCGATACACTGCCGTCGCTGTTGGTTACGCCACAGCATCTTATGTATTCGTCATCCCAGTCTGAGCAAAGCACACGGGAACCTTTCTTAAACAGCTTTGCCATATATCCCATTGTGTAGAGTGACGCCCTTGCACCGTAGTCGTCCTCGTCATCGCACCACTTTATGATGCCGTTTTTGTTGTACCGTATGTCAAGACCGTGACCGGAGAAGCGTGCCACGTCATACCTTGCCTTTTCTTCGGGGGTGTCGCCGTTTTCGCGGATAAAGGGGTCGGGGTAGTCGTAGAGTGTCCACATTACCGCCGCTAAACATCCGCAGTTTATGGCGGCTATTGCCATTTCTGCAAGGGATATGGCATAGATGCTGTCGGTTTCCGGCATATCCACCGGGTAGGAAACATCGTTTCGCATAGGGAATTTGTCAAATCGATTCTGCACGGTAAGACCGTATTCACCCAGCACAAAGCGCTTTTCCTTTTTGTGGGCGGTCATAACCGGCGGCGAAAATACATCGGTGTAGTACTTGTAGCTTCGCACATCTCCGGGCAGGTATTTGTTGGAGTAGAGATGGGCGCAGTAGCACTCTGTCACCTCGTCCATATTCTCCGCCGCCCAGTCTATCTGCCCGAAATTTTGGTCACCGGAGCAATCTGTTGCCATAAGTCCGATGTCAAGCCCGTGTCTTTTAAATGCCTTGTAAAGCCCTTCGTGAAGCTCTTTGAAAAGGTCAAGCTTGTCTGCAAGGTAGGCATAGGTATTGCCTACGGAAAGCTCGTTTGTTACACAGTAGTAGCGTATTTTGGTACAGCCTCGCTCCTTTATGATATATTCAAGGTTTGCGGCAACCTTTTCGCTGTAAGCATCTATGTCAAAGTCATCGGTTATGTAGGGGAGCCTGCCGGGTACCAGATAAAGTAGTGTTCCTGCATCACGGAAGGTTTCGTCATAGTAGTCTGCAAAGGCATCCATAGCTTCCTTTGTCCAATCGGCATACCCTGCAAATACTCTTGAATAGGTGGGAGATATTTCCCTGAAGGTTTTAAGCACAACCTCGTTTTTGAACTTTTCGCTCATAATGGGTGTCATGGTAGCTTCGCTGTTGTGGAAGCCCACACCGCCAAAAAGCCAGCGTAATCTTGGTTTGGTTATGGTTATCATATTGTACCTCTGTCAGTCTATTTTGTAGAACTCAAAATCCATTATCTTTGCCAGTACTTCAAGCTCCTTTGTTACATCACCGGGGCAGATGCCAAAGTGCTGTGTTGCGCCTTTTTCTGCTATTCTCTTAAAAAGCTCCGTGTGGCTTAGTGTCTTGTGACGGAAATCAGCGTGGGAGTAGCTTGCCAGATAGTGCTTTGTGGGCATACATTCCACTATGGTGGCTATCATCTTCATTTTGCCGTTTTCCTCGGACATATGGAGCATTGTCTTTTCGCCCTCGGGGAACACATACCAGGCAAAGGGTGCGCCGGCGTGCTTCCACTTGCTTTTTGCAAAGCGTTCGTCACGGGCAATTATCACAT
>CAYXPV010000124.1:0-5802 GCA_964467285.1 uncultured Oscillospiraceae bacterium | reverse complement strand
ACAACAAAATGGAAATAGGCACCGTGAATCAGGATAAATTATTGGAATGCGTTTTAAAAAACACTATGATTACCGTAGGAGAATGTATTGAAAAAATCTGATTTTTGTAGTATAATACAATCAGTATACTTGTCTGAAAGGAATCGTTATAATGCTTAGACAAAAGATAGAAAACATTCTTCCGCTTGTTGAAAAGCCTGCCCGTTATACCGGCGGTGAACTCAACAGCGTAATTAAAGATAAAAACCAAGTGGATATCCGTGTGGCATTTTGCTTTGCAGATACCTATGAGGTGGGTATGAGCCATCTGGGTATGAAAATCCTTTACGGGCTTTTGAACGAGAGAAAAGATACCTGGTGCGAAAGGGTTTTTGCTCCCTGGGTGGATATGGAAGACAAAATGAGAGAAAATGGTATTCCTCTTTATGGCTTGGAGAGCATGGAGCCCATAAAGGATTTTGATTTTCTTGCCTTTACTCTTCAGTATGAGATGAGCTATACCAATATTTTGAATATGATGGACCTTGCCGGAGTTCCTCTCCTTCAGAAGGACAGAGCTGAGGGGGACCCCTTCATTATGATGGGTGGCCCCTGTGCCTACAGCGCAGAGTGCCTTGCACCTTTTGCTGATTTCTTCCAGTTGGGTGAAGGCGAAGAGCTTATGAACGATTGTATGGACGTATATGCTGAGTGGAAAAGAAAGAACCTTCCAAGAGAAGAATTCCTCAGGATGGTTTCGCAGATTCCGGGTATTTATGTGCCTTCATACTACGATGTATCATACAATGACGACGGAACAGTAAAAGCCATAGAACCTTTATATGATTTTGTGCCTAAGACCGTTAAAAAGAGAGTTGTGGAAAATCTTGACACAATGTATGCTCCCGACAAGGTAGTTGTACCATTTGTGGAAATTATTCACGACAGAAATATGCTTGAGGTGTTCAGAGGTTGTATAAGAGGTTGCCGTTTCTGTCAGGCAGGGCAAATTTACCGTCCTGTAAGAGAAAAGTCACCCGAAACCCTTTTAAAGCAGGCAAAAGCCCTTATAGATTCTACAGGTTATGAAGAAATAAGCCTTTCTTCTTTAAGTACCTCGGATTACCGCGGTTTAAAGGAGCTTACCGACGGACTTTTGGAAATGACGGAGAGCAAGCGTATAAACCTTGCCCTTCCTTCCTTGCGCCTTGATTCCTTCTCTATGGAGCTTATGGACAAGATTACCAAAGTGCGCAAAAGTTCTCTTACCTTTGCTCCCGAAGCAGGTACTCAGAGAATGAGGGATGTTATAAACAAAGGTATTACCGAAGAGGACCTTATGAACAGCACAAAAATGGCATTTGAGGGTGGTTACAGCAAAATAAAGTTGTACTTTATGATAGGACTTCCCTTTGAAACCATAGAGGATGTGTGCGGTATAGGTCATCTTGCAGAAAAGGTAGACAGAAACTACTTTACCGTGCCTAAGGAGCAAAGAGCGCCCGGACTTACCATAAGTCTTTCCGTATCTTCCTTTGTACCAAAGGCATTTACACCCTTCCAGTGGGCAAAGCAGGACACCATGGAGGATTTAAGGGTAAAACAGCTTGCCCTTAGGGACACCATTAAGTGCAAGAGAATTAAATACAACTACCACGAAGCTCCCGTAAGCGTTCTTGAAGGTGTGTTCGCAAGAGGTGACAGACGTCTTGCCGATGTGCTTTTAAAGGCTCACGAAAAGGGCATACGTTTCGATGGTTGGAGCGAATTTTTCAGCATGGAAAAATGGATGGAATGCTTTAGTGAATGTGGTATAGATCCTGACTTTTACACAAGAGAAAGAAGCTTTGACGAAATTCTCCCCTGGGATATGATAGATGTTGGGGTTAAAAAGAGCTTCCTTATAGAAGAAGCCAAGAGAGCCGAAAGAGCAGAGGTTACTCCCAACTGCAGAGAAAAATGTTCTGCCTGCGGTGCAAATTGCTTTAAAGGTGGTGTGTGCTTTGAGTAAATACAGAATATGCTACTCCCAAGGGGAGGAAGTAAAGTTTATATCTCACCTTGATTTTCTGCGTACAATAGTGCGTACCTTCCGTAGGGCGGAATTACCCGTAAAGTATTCCGAAGGATTCAATCCTCATATGGTAATAACCATAGGCTTGCCCCTTTCTGTAGGTACTACTTCCGTATGTGACTGTCTTGAAGTGGAGCTTACCGAAGAAATAGACATCCCCACAGCAATTGACCGTATAAACGCCGTGGCACCCCGTGGTATAAAGATTAACGGTATCAAAAAGGCGGAGGGCTTAACACCTATGTACGGCATAGACAGTGCAGACTATACGGCAGAGTTTACCTCGGACAAGCCCATAAGTATTGAAGAATATATATCCGAACCCGAGGTTATGATAGAAAAGAAGTCCAAACGCAAGATAAATGAAGTGAACATAAAGGACTTTATACGGAATATAGATGTTGTGTCCTCCGACGGTGTGAGCCACAGCCTTAAGCTTCACCTAAATGCAGGGAATACATCCAATCTTAAGCCCGAGCTTGTGCTTAAGTCTATGGAAAAGTTCTTTGGATGCACGATTTCCAATATAAAAATAGAAAGAAAACAGATTTATTTTGAAGATATGACTACTGTTTTTTAATGGGGTTTTGTTATGGATTACGAAGCGTTAAAAAAAGAAATAGCCTATCATAGTCACAGGTACTATGTATTGGATAATCCCGAGATTACCGATGCCGAGTACGATGCCCTTATGCGTAAACTCCTTGAGTACGAAAAGGAACATCCCGAAGCGGTAACACCCGATTCTCCCTCACAAAAAATAGGGGGAGTAATCTTAGACGGCTTTGAGAGTGTAACTCACGAGGTTCAGATGCAGAGCCTTCAGGATGCCTTTGATTTCGGCGAGGTCAAGGATTTTGACAACCGTGTAACCGATGCCCTTGGCAGAAAAATCGCCTATGTGGTAGAACATAAAATTGACGGTCTTTCCGTATCTCTTGAATATGAAAACTCAGTATTTAAGAGGGGTTCAACCCGTGGTGACGGCAATGTGGGCGAGGACGTAACCGAAAACTTAAAGACGGTTATGAGTATACCCTTAAGGCTTAATGTGGATGTACCCTATCTCGAAGTACGTGGCGAGGTGTTTATATCCAAAAAGAATTTTGAAAAGATAAATGCCGAAAGAGAGCTTCAGGGAGAGCAGGTGTTTGCCAATCCCAGAAATGCGGCGGCAGGTTCGCTTCGTCAGCTCAACAGTGCCGTTGCGGCAAAGCGTAATCTTGATATTTTTGTATTTAATATACAGAAAATTGAAGGTGTGGAGATTAAAAGTCATCTTGAAGGGCTTGAATTTCTTCGCAAAGCAGGCTTTAAAGTCATATCCAACAATGTGCTTTTCGACACTATAGAGGATGCATTTAAGGAAGTAGAGCATATAGGGGAGCTTCGCCAGTCCCTTTACTATGACATAGACGGTGCGGTTATAAAAGTAAATGACCTTGCTGACAGAGAACTTTTGGGCACAACCAGCAAAACACCCAAGTGGGCTATTGCATACAAATATCCTGCAGAACAGAAAAAAACAAAAATCCGCGATATTGTAATTCAGGTGGGCAGAACAGGCGTTCTTACACCTAATGCGGAGTTTGACCCCGTTACAGTTTCGGGTAGTGTCATTGCAAGGGCAACTCTTCACAATGAGGATTATATCAAAATGAAGGATATCCGCATAGGTGATACAGTTCTTGTTCAAAAGGCAGGGGATATTATTCCTGAGGTTGTAAGGGTTATAACCGAAGAAAGAAGCGGAAGCGAGGTTCCATATGTAATGCCTCATGTGTGTCCCGTGTGCGGAGCACCGGTACACCGTGAAGAGGGTGAGGCGGCATTAAGATGCACCGATGCTTTATGTCCTGCACAGCTTGCAAGAAGTATAGAACATTTTGTGTCCCGTGATGCAATGGATATAGAAGGTCTCGGACCATCCATAGTAGACAAGTTCCTGGAAAACGGTCTTATAAAGAGCAGCGCGGATTTATATTATATAAAAGTCGAAGATATCGCTTCCCTTGACAAAATGGGGCAGAAAAGCGCGGACAATCTTATAGCTTCTTTGGAAAAATCCAAAGGCAATGATATGTCCCGACTTCTCTTTGGCCTTGGTATAAGGCACATAGGTCTTGGTGCCGCAAAGAAAATTTCTAAAGCGGTGGGAAGCATTGATGCTCTTTTTAATATAACCGTAGAGGAACTTTGCACTATAGAGGATGTGGGCACCATTATGGCGGAGAGCCTTGTGGACTATTTTGCAAGAGAAAGCACAAGAGAGCTTATAGATGCCCTTAAAAATGCCGGAGTAAATATGCAAAGCCTTGAAACAAATGAAAAATCCGGCTCGGCACTTGAAGGCCTTACTTTTGTAATAACGGGAACTCTCCCCACTATGGGCAGAAAGGAAGCTACGGAGCTTATAGAAGCAAATGGTGGTAAGGTTACGGGTTCTGTTTCCAAGAAAACCGATTACCTTCTTGCCGGCGAAGAAGCGGGAAGTAAGCTTGACAAGGCAAACTCTTTGGGTATAAAAGTTATTTCTGAAGAAGATTTGTATCAACTTATCGGATAATTTTTAATATAATATACAAAATACTAAAGAAAAATTGGATATATCCAACAAAATGCAGGAAAAGTACTTGCGTACTACCCGCATTTTATGTATAATGGATATAAATTTTTTCTATTGCTTGCTATAGAAAAAAACTATATCAAGAATTTTAAAACGGAGGAATTATGATATGAACAGAGTATACAATTTTTCGGCAGGTCCTTCTGCTCTTCCACTTGGAGTACTTACGAAAGCGCAGGAGGAATTAGTGTGCTACGGTACAGCAGGAATGTCAGTTATGGAGATGAGCCACCGTTCAGCTTCATATCAGGCTATTATAGATGAATGTGAGGCTTCCTTAAGAAAGCTTCTTGCCATACCCGACAATTATAAGGTACTGTTTTTGCAGGGTGGTGCTTCCAGCCAGTTTGCAATGGTACCCCTTAATCTTTTTAATAAATCCAAAAAGGCAGATTGTGTTCTCACAGGCTTATGGGCAAAGAAATTTGCCAAGGAAGCAGGAAGATACGGTGATGTAAAGATTGTAGGAACATCGGAAGATAAAACCTTTTCCTATATTCCCAAGCTTAACAAAGCAGACTTCACTCCCGATGCTGATTTCTTCCACATTACCTACAACAATACCATCTACGGTACAAAATTTGCTTCTCTTCCCGATGTTGGCAACGTTCCTTTAATTGCGGATATGTCCTCGTCAATTCTCAGCGAACCCGTTGACGTAAGTAAATTCGGTATTATTTACGCAGGCGCACAGAAGAATATGGGCCCTGCAGGTCTTACCGTTGCGATAGTAAGAGAAGATTTAATCGGAAATGCAATGGATATTACACCTACAATGTTCAATTATGCAACCCATTCGGAAAACGGCTCCATGTTTAATACACCGCCCACCTATGCAATTTATATTTGCTCATTGGTTTGCAAGTGGCTTGAAAACTTAGGCGGTCTTGATGCCATGAAAGCCATTAACGAAGAAAAGGCTTCAATCATATATGACTATCTTGACAATTCCGCTATGTTTAATGCAACGGTTGAAGATAAGGCTGACCGTTCACTTATGAATGTACCTTTTGTAACAGGTGACGATGAGCTTAATGCAAAGTTTATAAAGGAAGCTACCGGTGCAGGTTTTGTAAATCTTAAAGGTCACAGAAGTGTAGGCGGTATGAGAGCAAGTATATAC
>CAYXPV010000123.1:0-5804 GCA_964467285.1 uncultured Oscillospiraceae bacterium | reverse complement strand
ATAATGATTTCATAGGTACTCAAGCTTTTATAGGTAAGCTTGTTGTGCTCAATACAAATATATATAATTGCGTATTGACGCACTTTTTAACCTTAACTGTTTGTCCTTAGATCTTACTTGCCGGCCTTAGCACCGTACTTGGATCTGGACTGGTTTCTGTTAGCAACACCGGAAGCATCCAATGCACCACGGATAATGTGATATCTAACACCAGGGAGGTCCTTAACTCTTCCACCTCTTATAAGAACAACGCTATGTTCCTGAAGGTTGTGTCCGATACCGGGAATGTAAGCAGAAACTTCAACACCGTTTGTAAGTCTTACTCTGGCCATCTTACGGAGAGCTGAGTTAGGCTTTTTAGGAGTCATAGTTTTAACAGCTGTACATACGCCTCTCTTCTGAGGTGCACTCTGATCGGTAGCCTTCTTCTTTAAAGAGTTGAAACCAACCTGAAGTGCAGGTGCAGTAGACTTCTTAACAGCAGTCTGTCTACCCTTCTTTACTAACTGGTTAAATGTTGGCAAATGTGTTCACCTCCTATATATAGATTGTATATATTAGCGCCATAAGCGTTAATAACTTAATTACTTGGGCAAAACTACGATTGATGCATCCACATCTATCCTGCAGGCTTTGCCCAGCTCACTTTTGGAACTGATAAGTTCCACGGGAACGCCGTGGGCTTTGCAGGCATCTAAAATCTGCCTTGTCATGTTGGGTTCTACATCCCCTGCTATAAAGGCTTTGGCTGCCTGACCTTGTTCAATGGCTTTCATTGAACGGCGCATTCCTACAATGGCCTTTTTGCTGCGGACTTCGTCTATCATAACAATCCTCCAAACGAAAAACTACTCGCATAAAGTATTGCCATAATTATGAAAATAAATACCATCTCATACCCATAAGAATACATACTATCTCATAATCATACTCATACATTATATATCAACGTTCTATGGTTGTCAAGTGTTTTTTTATTTTTATTTCAACTATTTTATTCACCGTAAATCACACAGAAATCCCAGCCGCCGATCGAGGGAACTTCAAACTCCGTCATACCGTTTTGGGTGACATATTCTATAGGTTTTGTTTCACGGGTTTGGGAATTGAATATTTTGTATTCGCCCTTTGCCTCAGTCTTCACCCTTACCTTAAACTTTCCGCTGTCCTCGAGCCAATGATTTGTCAGCATAAGTGCAAAACCCTTTTCTGACTTTCTTAAGAACGGCAGAATATGATATGCACCGTCAATCTCCGCCGAGGGTTTATCAAAGGAAAGCCAACCGATAATTTTCCTTAAAAGGTGTACCCTTTCTTCCGCTTCATATCCTCCCCAGGGTGCATAGCCAAGAACTGCAACTCTTCCCCCAAGACTGTTTTCGTAAATATATGTACCGTAACCTAAAAGGCTATCGGTTACGCTTCTTACTTCTGTAAGAATCTGTGCATCTTCACAGAGTTTGGAAAGAACAGGTATCTTTTCCCCTCTGCGGAACTGTGCCTGAGCACCGCCTCTTGTGTAACCTTCTTTGTTAAGATTAAAAGAATGGTCGGTATAAACCTCATTTATTCCGTTAGTATACTCCTTAATTTCTTTGCAACCTATAAGCTCCCCGAAGCCTCTCTCTACAAGAAGCTTTGCCGCAACACCGTCTATTATTGCGGATTTTGAAAGATAACTTCTTATTTCCTCATCGGTTAAACCGTACACAGTTTTTCCAGAGATAATATAGTAATCAGCAGCTTTTTCATAAGGGGTAAAAGGAAAGCCTGCACCGAACAACTCATAAGTGCCCCTTACGGTTGACATCATATCGTTACCAAACCAATCGGCAGACCGAAGCTTTGCACTTGTGTCCTTTCTGCGGACAATGGCACCGCCGCCAGAGGACTTGTCATTTACAAAGCTTTCAAATCCGTTCCAGAACTCACGGTATTTATCAATAGTTCCCACAAGTCTGTCAAAGTAGCCGTCCTCATTTACAATAACCGTATCAACTGCAATTCCGTTGCAACCGCACATAAGCGCCGAAGTCATTTCCAAAGCGTGGATTTTAAGGGGCTTGCAGTTTATGTGGGGTATGGTTTCCGATTCGTACTGAATATCCTTTGCAGAAGGTACATCGGCAATCTGGTGTGCAACCGAGGTCATCTTGTTCTGAAATTCATAAAAGCTGCTGAATGTCCAGAATCCACCGCCGGGACGAAGCATATCACCCTTAAGGGCTTTTAGTATTTCCTCGGAAGAATTATTTCCGTAAAGGATTTCCGTACCGTCTATAGTCATAAGTCCAAAGCGGATTTCGGGGTTAACTCCATGAACCGTTTTTCCTATTGCCGAGCTTATATCCACAAGGCCCTCTGCCTGAAGCTTTATCCGATCTTTCCTTATTTCTTCATTATCATTGCGGATTGCTTCAACAAGAGTTTCACGGTCAAAAGAAGTTCCCATACGCATATTAAACTCATTTATGCAGTTATGGCAAAAGCAACTGTGTTCACATCCGTGCCAGCTTACACGCATATCATCATCCACCCATATGAAGTCGGGGTTTGCCTCAGCAATAATTTTGTACTTTTCGCATATATATTCCTTGAAACCGGGTGCGCGGGTACAGATGGTGCCCCGGGTTGTCTTTCCGTCGTGACCTACTACGGTCTGATATGGGCTTTCGGGAAGGAAATACCAACCATCGTCATTCTGCCCTATGGTATTTAGCACATTAAGCCCCACGGAAGGAACTCCTGCTTCTCTTAACTCATCAAGCCACCCTTTAAAGATGTCCTTGTATTCTCTGTAGGAATCAAGGCTTTCGTAGCATTGTTCGTTAAGGTCGGTAAAAAAGCATACTTCGCCAAAACACTTCGGGTATTTTTTAATAAGGTTTATAAGCTTGCCAAGTCCCGAAGATTTTGTTTTTTCTCTTGGAAGTCTGTAGGATATTTTCATAAATTTGCTCCTTTATATTTATTATCTTTCTTGCGAAATGCAGTTGGGCTTATACCCTCGGACCGCTTAAAGCAATAGGCAAAATACGAATGAGATTTGAATCCGCACCTTACGGCAATTTCTTCAAGGCTGAGTTCTCCTGTTAAAAGATAATCCTTTGCAGCATCTATACGTTTCTTTTCAATGTAAGCATGGGGTGTTATACCCATATAGTCCTTAAACACATTGTGAAAGTACACCGGGCTGAAACTCATATACTCTGCTATTTCCTTTAAGGTAATTTCTTCGGTATAGTTTTCGTCCATATACGAAAGTGCCTTTTGTATGACTCTGTTTCCGCCGGGCTTAATTTGCAAAGTCTGCCCGCCACCTTTTGATTCCCCTATTATTATATGTAGTAACTCGTACAGGCGGCTTTGCAGAAGAAGGTCATTCCCCTCCCCATCCGAAAGGCGTATAACCTCTTTGAAAGCATCTTCAAGAAGCTTGTACTTTGATACAATAAATGACGTGGCAACCGACTTAAGAAGAAGGCTTGTTTCTTCATCGGGTATAAGATGAACATAGTAGCAGACAAACTTATTTTTACTGTAACGGGTTATACCCGGACCTACAAAAAGGAGTCTGCCCTTTTGATGGGGATAACTTACATTATCCACCACAGACTCACCTTCACCGTCTACATACAGCTCAATTTCGTACTTGTTACTGTAACGCCTTAGGGTTTGCTTTGCTTCCTTGAATTTGTCGGAACTTTGAAAAAGCCCTGCCTTCAAGAGCATTATCATAAAATCACCCCCGATACAACTAATTAATATTTCTAAAATTTACAGTAATATTTATACAATATACTATCACATCAGGTGATATAATGCAAGCAAAGAATATATTTTTTTGAAAATGAGGTGTATATAATGAAAGTTACAGACGTTAAAACCTTTGCGGTAGATTGTTTCCGCACAAACTGGGTGTTTGTAAAGGTTTATACCGACGAAGGAATAGATGGCGTAGGCGAAGCTACCCTTGAATACAAGGAAAAATCATTAATCGGTGCTGTGGAACACATCAAGGAATACCTTGTTGGCAAAAATCCCTTGGAGATAGAAAAGCATTGGCACTCCATTTACCGTGATGCGTACTGGCGAGGCGGTGCAGTGCTTATGAGTGCCCTTTCTGCCGTGGAAATGGCTCTGTGGGATATTCTGGGTAAATCCCTTAACACTCCAGTATATCAACTCCTTGGAGGCAAAGTAAACGACAAAGTGAGAATATATGTAAACGGTTGGTTTGCGGGTGCAAAGGAACCGGAGGAATTCGGCGAAAAAGCAAAGATTGCCGTGCAAAGAGGCGTTACCGCAATGAAGTGGGACCCCTTCGGCAAGAACTACTTAAACATATCAAACAAGGAACTTGACAAGGCATTAAGATGCGTTGCAGCCGTTAGAGAAACCGTAGGCGATGACGTGGATTTACTTATAGAAGGTCACGGCAGATTTAACATTCCCACAGCGGTGAAGATTGCAAAGGAGCTTGAGCAGTTTAAGCCTATGTTCTTTGAAGAGCCTGTTCCTCCCGACAACCTTGATGCCCTTAAGGAAGTTAAGGAGCGTTCCGCCGTGGCAATATCCGCCGGCGAAAGACTCTACACCAGATGGGATTACCGCAATATGTTCGACAAAATGGCAGCAGACTACATTCAGCCCGACATATCCCATGCAGGCGGTATATCGGAGCTTAAAAAGATTGCCGCAGAGGCTGAGTGCAGATACATACCCTTTGCACCCCACAACCCCTCGGGTCCCGTGGCAAACGCCGCAACACTTCAGCTTGCCGCAAGCTGTCCCAACTTTGAAATACTGGAGATTATGTACTCTGATGTAGACTGGAGAAAGGATGTAACCAACGAAAGTCTTGAATACAAAGACGGCTACATCACAATCCCCGACAAGCCCGGTCTTGGCATAGAAATAAACGAAGAAGAATGCCTTAAGCACCCCTATCAGGTGCACACCTTAAGACATTACACAGGAGCACTTACAGACATACGACCTGCAAAAACGGAGTTTTATTTTTAAGGAGTTTTTATTATGAAAACAGCACTTATAACAGGTGCCTGCATCAACACAGGCGTTGCAATAGTAGAAAAATTTGCCTCGGAAGGATACAACGTGGTATTCACGGGAAGAAACCGGGAAAATGTTGCCGAAGCCGAAAAGGCTTACAGAGAAAAATACCCGGATGTGGAAATCATCGGCTACGCCATAGACTCTGTGAAGGATGATGCATCTGTAGACGAAAAAGCTGTGGACGGGCTTTTTGAATTTTTAGACAGCAAGGGCATATTTGTAAGCGCCCTGGTGCTTAATGCCGCAAATCAGGGACTTGGTATGAAAATATTTGAAAATCCCCTTTCCGATATGATGAAGGTAATAAACACCAATGTAGTGTGGAACTACTGCCTTTCCGAGCACGCGGCAAAACGTATGAAAGATAACGGCGGCGGAAGCATAACCTTCTTAAACTCCAACACAGCCTACAGAGCAATCCCCGACAGAATTGCCTATGTGGCATCAAAGGGCGGTCAGCTTGGACTTATGCGTGCCCTTGCCCTTGACTTGGGTAAATACAACATAAGGGTAAATGCCGTACTTCCCGGTATGATAAAAACCGACAGATGGGAGAAGAACCCCGAATTCTATGCAAAGGTTCCTTCAAGATTTACTCCCATAGGCGATGTGGCTGTAGGAAGCGACATTGCAGATGCAGTGTGGTATTTTGCAGAGCATGCACGCAACACCACAGGTGCAGAGCTTGTGGTGGACGGTGGAAATACTATTCAGCTTTATCCCATAAT
>CAYXPV010000122.1:0-5807 GCA_964467285.1 uncultured Oscillospiraceae bacterium | reverse complement strand
CTTCAAAAGGGACACTACTTGTACGTTGCAATTGTTGAACAAGCTTTGCCATAAGCATAGAGTCTTTTCCGCCGGATATGCAAACAGCTATTTTATCGCCCTCATTAATAAGCTCGTATCTTTTTACAGCGGCAATAAAAGGATTCCATATATCCTTACGGTATTTTTTAATTATGCTTCTTTCGGCAATCTGATTAAAAGTAAGTTCTCTGCCCATCAGACAATGGTTCCTCCACCCAAAACTCTGTCACCGTCATAAATAACTACAGCCTGACCTTTTGCAATAGCTCTTTGCGGTTCATCAAACACAATTTCCGCTGTTTTACTGTCTTTTATAAACACGGTCGCAGGCTGCTCCTGCTGATTGTAGCGAATTTTCGCCTTTGCCTTTAACCGATTCTCTTTAATATCAAAAAGGAAATTACAATCCTTTGCCGTAAGCGTGTCCGAAAAAAGTTCTTCATTTGATGCAAGGACCACTTCGTTTGTATCGACTTTCTTTTCTTTGACATACATAGGCTTGCCAAAGGCAATTCCAAGTCCTTTACGTTGACCTACGGTATAGCGTATTATTCCTTTATGCGTTCCCAGTATATTGGAATAAATATCCACAAAATTCCCTTCCGGATAATCTTCACCGGAAATTTTTGAAATAACACCGGCATAATCTCCGTCAGGTACAAAACAAATATCTTGACTGTCACTTTTGTGAGCCGTTACAAAGTTCATTTCTGCGGCTATCTCTCTTGCCTCTTTCTTCGTAATCTCACCAAGCGGAAAATATACATTGCCAAGCATATCCTTAGGTATGGAATAAAGCACATAACTCTGGTCTTTCGAAACGTCAACCGCTTTTTTTAGTTCATAGCCACAATCAGTTTCTGCAATTCTTGCATAATGCCCCGTAACTATGGTATCGCACCCCAGTTCCTTGGCTTTTTCAAAAAGAATGCCGAATTTAAGATGCTTATTGCACTCAATACACGGGTTGGGGGTTGCTCCCGCCTCGTAATCGGCAACAAACTTTTCCACAACCAGTTTGTTAAATTCCTCTGTCATATCAAAAGTATAGTGCAAAATACCCAATTTCTCACATACAGATGCTGCATCCCGTGCATCGGAAGAAGCTTCTTCCTTTTTACACAAAATCATGGTAGCTCCTATACAGTCATATCCTTTTTTCTGAGCCAGATAGGCGCACACACTTGAGTCAACGCCGCCACTCATGGCAATAAGTGCTTTTTTCATGACACAAATCCCTTATTTCATTAAATCCTTTATAACTTCTGCCGCAATAATTAATCCCGCAACAGGAGGCACGAAAGATGTAGAGCCGGGAACCGTCCTTTTTACCGTTCCCTCTTCTTTCATATATTGTTCAAGAGCCTTCTCATCCGGCATAACGGGAACCTCTTCCGAATAAACCACCTTAAGCGACGGCACATTTCTCTTTTTCAGTTCATTGCGCATCACTCTCGCCAGCGGACACACCTTTGTAGAGTATATATCCGACACTTTAAATGCCGTAGGGTCTGTTTTGTTGCCGGTACCCATTGAAGATATAATATGCACTCCCAGTTCAAAGCACTTTACCGCAAGGTCTATCTTGCCGGTTACGGTATCTATGGCATCTATAACATAATCAAACTTCTCAAGTTCAAACTCGTCGGCAGTTTCCGGCAAATAAAAAGTATTGTGTTTTGTAATATTGCAATCAGGATTGATATCCTTTACTCTTGCCTCCCACACATCAGTTTTAAGCATTCCGCAAGTGGAATGAAGTGCCGCAAGCTGTCTGTTGATATTGGTAATGTTCACCGTGTCATTATCCACAATATGAATATTGCCTACACCGGCTCGTGCAAGAGCTTCCAAGGTATACCCTCCGACTCCGCCCAAACCGAAGAGGATTACATTTGCATTTTTTAATTTCTCCTGCCGGGTTGCTCCGAAAATCAACTCGCTCCTTGAAAACTGATTCATATACGTACTCCTAATTTTGCTTCCTTACAATTTTATATTCATCGTACATACTGAAGTATGAGCATTGAGAATAAGGCTGTGTCATATATCTCGCAATATCATCTTCATCAAGATTTATACTGCAGCTTTCCTCTTCCTCATCGTAGTATGCACACATTTCGCATTGTGTTATTCTCTTACCGTCCATAAAAACTCCTGTATTTATATAAGTTTGTTTACCTTTTGATTATACATTTTTTAACCCCCTTTGTCAACCAAGAACACAAGCTGTTAAGGCTTTTCCTTGACAAAAAGAGACACATTCTGTTATTATGATAAGTGAGTTGACATATTCTCATAGTTGCCGGAAAGTTATAATCCGACAAACTTTATACCCGAAAGGATGTAATCTATTTGAGAGAAGGCAGAAGAATAAAAAGTTTGGCTCCAATGAACTATATAGGTGTATATTTTATGCCTAACCGTAATGGAGCATCAAACCTATTTTCTACCACCATAGATATTACAGAAACAGACAAATACATACACGAAAAACGCAAAAACGGTATGCCCGGTCTGGGTCTTATGCACGTTATTCTTGCATCCTACATTCAAACCGTAGCCAAATATCCCGGTGTAAACAGATTTATCCGCGGTCAGAGAATATATGCCAGAAACAACATTGAAATCTGCCTCACCGTCAAGAAGAGCATGAATCTCGATGCTCAGGAAACCGTACTTAAAATACCCGCAACTCCCGACGCAACTTTAAAAACCATTTATGACACGCTCAACACTCTTATTGAGGACAACAAAAACGAAGGCGACAACAACGGAATGGATCACGCAGCGAGATTTCTTACACATATACCCAGAGTTTTGCTGAAATTTACCGTTGGCGCCATAAAGTTTTTTGACTATTTTGGTCTTTTGCCGAGATGTCTTACAAAAATCAGCCCCTTCCACGGCTCGATGTTCATAACCAATCTCGGTTCTCTGGGGATTCCGCCCATATACCATCATCTTTATGATTTCGGAAATATCCCTCTGTTTATTGCTATGGGTATGAAATATTCCAAGTATGTTTTAAAGAAAGACGGCAGTACCGAAAAAAGAAAGTTCATAGACGTAACCCTTGTATGTGATGAGCGCATATGTGACGGTCACTACTATGCTACTGCAGTAAAACACCTTAAAAAACTTGCTGAACAGGCATGGGTTATGGAAGAGGCCGCAAAACAGATTAATGCAGACATAAGATAGCCATTGGAGTCACTGACTGATTACCGCCCTCAAAAACGGGCGGTAATGTTTTTTGAAAGGACTGATATTTATGAAAAAACTCATATGTTTTATGCTGATTCTTGTTATTTGTACACATATCGTCCCCATTTATGCTGATACCGCATTTACGGATGTGGACCCGTCCCATTACTGCTACGAAGCAGTCACAAATATTAAAAATCTGGGAATAATAACCGGTTATGATGACGGCAGTTACAAACCGGATAATCCCATATCCAGAGCCGAAATGGCAACCGTTATGTGCCTTATGAACACAGACGGTATTTCGCATAATGCCTCGAGGGAATTTACAGACGTACCAAGCACTCATTGGGCCACCGAATTTATAAAAACTGCATCTCAGAAGAAAATTATTGTCGGAAGCGGTAACGGTCTTTTTCGACCGAACGACAATGTAACCTTCGAAGAAGCGGTTAAAATGACCATAATGGCAACAGGAAAAGGAGAAAACATCACTCCCGGCAAATCGGATTGGTCAAAGGCATATCTTGAAATAGCCGAAGCAACAGGAATCACTAAGAATGTCAAAGGTAAAAAAGGAGAGTTTGCAACCAGAGCAGACGTTGCAGTTATGATAAATAATGCTCTTGAAATTATGGAAAATAACAACATTATGCTTTATTCAAAACCTCTGTACAATACCGATACAAACATTCCGCTTAATGTGAGCTTTGTGCTGGATCAGACAGTTTTCTTAAAAGACAACTCTGTTTATCATAAAGAGTTGGCAAAAGCATCGCTGATGCTTTCTATGACTGCGTATTCCCATATAAATACCGGAACCGTACCCAAAGGGAATTTAACCGACGTACTCGGTGATATAGGTTTTAATGACATATACACCGTAAACCTTGCCAAAACATACTCCGACAACGACGTAACCGAATTTACCCTTGGCAGAAAAACCGTTAAAACCGGTGAAAAAGCAACGGAACTCATTGTTGTTTCTGTCCGGGGGACAAACGGTACTCTTAAGGAATGGACTTCCAACTTCGATATAGGTTCCGGTACAGAAGAAGCGAACTACAACAAAAACAACCACAAAGGCTTTGACATAACTTCCCAAAGGGTTATTACAGAAATTGACAAATACATATCCCGATACATTACGGAAGGAACCTCTGTAGCCATATGGATAACAGGCCATTCCAGAGGTGGCTCTGTAGCAAATATATGTGCCGCTGCTCTTAGAGATAAAGGGCTGAAAAGCTACTGTTATACCTTCGGCGCCTCCAAAACCACAGTAAGTCCCGATGCTGCTGAATATGACTTCATTTTCAATGTAGCAAATGCAGACGATATGGTAACATATTTACCCGTAGAAAATTGGGGATTTAAATCATACGGCAAAACCGCCGAGGTGTCCGTTGGCAATAACCTACATGACAAATGGAGTGCCGCAACGGGACTGAAAAAATACAACTACACCAAAAACATTCCCACCATTATCTCCGCAATATCCACCTGCTCGCCGGACCGTGAAAGTTGCTACGCCTATCCCGAAGGGGAAAAAGTAACCATAGAAGTCAAAAGCAAGGATGAAGCCGAAAAGAAAATTGAGGCATTAAAAAAATCCTTTTCTCCGGACTCGCTGGAATACTGCAAATTTGAAATTAAGGAATCTTTCGCCACAAAGGAATACCCGTACATTGTGGAAGTACAGATGCAACCGGCATTTTTGATGCACAATATTGCCGGAGTTCTGGCAAACAAAATAAGTGAGGTTAAGTTTGTAACAATGGTTCTTCCCATCTACTTAAGACCTACACAGACTGCCGTTATTTCCGCCTATGCAGGCGGCATTGTTCACCCACACACACCCGAAACATATTATGTGATAATTGACAATATAACCTCGGAAAATTTTAAATGATTAACATTGACTTATTCTTTTTCAAAATGTATAATAATCCGGAGGTGATTACTATGAAAAACATATTTCTTATTGGTGATTCCATACGCTTTGGCGCACCGCCAAACAGCCCCGGCTATGGTGTGTACGTAAAGGACAAGCTTACGGGCAAAGCAAATGTATATGCCCCAAACGAGAACTGCCGTTTTGCACAATTTACATTAAGGCAAATTTTTGACTGGGCATTGGAACTTGACTCGGAAAATATAGATATAATTCACTGGAACAACGGACTTTGGGATGTAATACGCCTTCACGGTGACGGTCCCCTTACTCCGATTAATGTATATGTAGATTTTCTGGAAAGAATATACCATATGCTTTCCAAACTTTTCCCCAAGGCAAAAATTATATTTGCTCTTTCTACCCCGGTTATAGAAAAACAGGATACAAAAGATCCCTTCCAGCGATACAATAAGGAGATTGAAGAATACAACGAAGCCGCAAAAACACTTATGAACAGGCTTGGTGTTCAGGTAAACGACCTTTATTCCATCGCAAAAAACTTAGGAGAAGAATACCGTTCCGATTGGGTTCACTACAACCACAAAGGTTCGGAAATCCTTGCAGATGCAGTTATAAAAGCTATAAATATATAAAAAAAGTGCGATGACTCGCACTTCAACAC
>CAYXPV010000121.1:0-5813 GCA_964467285.1 uncultured Oscillospiraceae bacterium | reverse complement strand
AGTTTTCAATGCATTCCTGTGCCTTGTCGGCAACGTCCTTGGATTTTGCATTAAATATGTAACTGCCCATGGTGAAACTGTCGGAAAGTCTTTGTGCGGATGTATAGGGAATAAGAATGATATCGTCGGAGCTTGCCTCTGCGCTGTCCCCTGTTTCCTTTAACACACCCACAATATTGAAGCTTGTTCCGTTTACCTTTACAACCTCACCTACCACATCGAAGGAACCGAAAAGCTCCTTCGCCACGTAGGTACCCACAACACAGTTTTTGAGTCTTTCCTCACAGTCTATGTAGCATAGATTTCTGCCGGAGGTTATCTCCAGTCCTTTGATGCTTGTGTAATACTCATTTACGCCAAGACAGCTTGAAAGCTCCACGTTATTACTATCGTTTTTGGCAGTAGCACCTGCTACCGTAACCGACGGTGACATTGACTCCAGATACTCGGGGTTATCCAATATAAGATTTTGCATATCCTCCACGTCTACGCTTCGGTTACCGCCTCTGCCCCGTACAGATACGGTAAGGGTTGTGGCTCCCATACTTTCAAATTGGTCAACAATGTCCTTTGTCATACCGTTTACAATACTTACTATTATTATAACTGCCGCAACACCTATGATGATACCCAGCATAGTAAGGAAGGAACGGAGCTTACTTGCCATAAGGCTCTTCAGAGCAAGGGTGAATGCCTGTTTTATATTCATACAGCCACCTCCTTGACATCGTCGGAAATTATTTTACCGTCATGTATTCTGACCACCCTTCTTATTTCCTCGGCAATGGAATTGTCGTGGGTAATAAGAATGATGGTAGTACCTTCTTTATTTAGTTTTTTAAGAAAATCCAAAACTTCTCTTCCGGTTTTGGAATCCAGAGCACCTGTAGGCTCATCTGCCAGGATAACGGGAGGTTCTCCTGCAAGGGCTCTTGCGATGGAAACTCTCTGTTGCTGACCGCCGGAAAGCTGTGCAGGATATTTATCCGCCCTGTCCTCAAGACCTACCCTTTCCAAGGCATTTAGGGCAAGCTCTCTCCTTTCCGCAGACTTTACACCCTTGTAGAGCAAGGGAAGCTCCACATTTTCCAATACGGAAAGCTTGGATATAAGGTTATACTGCTGAAAGATAAAGCCTATCTCCTTGTTTCTGATGTGAGCCAATGACTTTTCGTCCATGGTGCTGACATCGGTGCCGTTGAGCATATATGTACCCGATGTGGGAATATCAAGACAACCTATAATATTCATACAGGTGGATTTTCCCGAACCGGAGGAACCGACTATGGCGACAAATTCGCCTTTTTGAACGGTAAAGCTTACACCGTCAAGGGCGCGGATTTCGCTGTCGCCGTCGGAGTATATTTTGTATATATCCTTTAATTCGACCAAATTCATATATTTACCTCGCTTGCCAAGTGATTATCTGCCGAATTGACGGTTACCGCCGGAAAAACCGCCCTGACGCATACCGCCTCCCGACATACCGCCTCCCGACATACCGCCACCGGGCATTCCGCCACCGGGCATACCTCCGCCCATACCGCCGGGCGTTCCACCCTGCTGAGCGTTCTGATTGTTGCTTACAACCACAGGAATGAGGACTGTATCTCCTTCTTTAAGAGAGCCTTCAATTTCCTTAATTTCAACATATGTACCGTCATTTAAACCGGTCTGCACTCTTACAACGGTGTACCCCTCGGGAACGTCAAGATTTTCTATCATACTCTTCATACGTTCCTTCTGCTTTTCCTGCATTTCCTTAATGTCGGCTTCTGTCATTTTGCCTTGTCCGCCGGAAGGTCTGCCATTGCCCTGTTGCGTTGAAGGGGCATTGTTGTCCTCGGGATTTGCAGTAGTTTTGTTGCCCTGACCTTCGGAAGGAACGGGAGTGCCTTTCTGTTTTCCGCCGGGAGCACCTTCCGGTCTGCCGTCCGAAGGCTTACCGGATTTCTGTCCGTCATCCTGAGGCTCGGCTTCTTCCTCTGTGGGTTTCTTTTGTGTATTGTCGTTTTTGTTTTGCTCTCTGTTCATCTGAGGCATCTGCATTTCCAAGGGGTCGGCAAAGGTGCCGTCGTCTTTAACTATAACAAGGTTACCCATTCTTAAAGCAGATACGGGAACTCTTAAAACGTCGTTTACGGAATCTATAGCAATTTGTGCTTCCACGTTCATACCGGGGATAAGTGCGGTTTCTTCCGCATTGTCTATGGTGATGGTTACGGGGTATGATGTAACACCCTGGTATGCAGAACCTACAATGCTTACGTTAGTTACCGTACCTTTAAAGGTCTGACCGGAAAGAGCATCGGCTGTAATTGAAACTTCCTGTCCTACGCTGATTTTGGAAATATCAAGTTCATCTATACTCATACTGAATTTAAGTGACGAAAGGTCGGCAATTATCGCCATTGTGGAGGATGTGTTGGAATCTAAGATTTCACCTGCTTTGATATTCTTCTGAATAACTTTACCTGCTATTTCCGAGCGGATTGTAGCGTCGGAGCGGGTTTCCATAAGCTGTTCAAGAGAGCTTAAAGCATCTTCGTAGGAAATTTTGGCATCTCTTACACTCTTATCGGAATTGGAGCTTTCGAGAGTAAGTATCACTCCACCGGCGCTTACCTTATCGCCCTTCTTGGCAGTTATGCTTATAACCTCGCCGGAAGTTTTGGCGGTAATGGTCTTGGAATTGCAGTATTCAAGCTCTGCGGAGTCATAGCAAGCGTAATTGCCTACAACTGCAGTTGCCACAGTACCCTCGGTTACTGCACCGGGGTTTTGGGCTTCTATTTCCACGTCTGTAACCTCAACGCCGTAGGCATTGACATATGTACCGCTTCCCACGTTGGTAACCTTGCCATACATATTGGTAAGGGAGTCGAGAATTGTAACCTCTGCTGACTGACCTTCGTAAATGTTTTTAGCATCGTCGGCGCCGAAAGGAATTGTGAGCACAAGGGTGTTTTTGTCTACAACATCGGCAATCTTTGCACCATTTGACACGTTATCGCCTTTGGAAACGTAAAGATTTGTTATAACTCCCGATATATCGGACTTTACCTTAAGGTCTGCAACGGATTCCAAGGCTTCTTCATAGTTGAGCCTTGCCTTTTCCACGCTTCTCTGCTGTCTGGTAATATTGCGCTGAATATCCTCGGCATCCATCTGGTAAAGAATCTGGTCTTTTTCCACATAGTCGCCCTCTTCAAAGTAATCTTCAAGAACGTCTACGCTGTTAAGGTACTTTACCTCGTACTGAGCCTTGGCTTCTATGGTACCAGAGCCTTCTATAACGTTAACTATAGAGCCTCTTGTAACCTGCGCCTCGGTATTGGTTACGCCTGTTTCGGCGGTACCGAAAACAAATTTGTACAACAAAAAGCCCACAATACCCACTACAGCAAGGCAAGCTATAATGAATACAGTAAGGCTTTTTTTGTTTTTAAAGATTTTTTTAAGTTTTGAATCTTTTTTGGTTTCGTCTGTCTTTTTCTTAAAAAGCATAATTCAAACTCCCTTCATTAATATGATGTCATTCTACCAAAGATGATTGTAAAGGGAATGACTGAATTATGATAATTATGTGAAAATTATTTAGTGTCTTTTTTAAGCTCGAACCAAAATTCGGAGCCCAAGTCCTTTTCGCTGATAACACCAAAAGGTGCTCCGTGGCTCTGGAGTATATTTTTAACAATGGAAAGACCGATGCCTGTACCGACTTTTTCTCTTTTGTGCTTTTCAGAGGAACGGTAGTATTTATCCCACACAAGGTCGATTTCTCCGGCATCTATACCACAGCCGGTATCCTTAACTCCCAAGCGCAGGGAATCACCTGTATCTTCAAGGGAAACAGTTACGGTTTTGTCCTCGCCGGTATAGTTAATAGCGTTGGCAATGAGATTATATATTACCTGCTCAATGCGCCTTGAATCGCCTATAACCTCACCGGGACAATTGGTGTTCATTACAAAGGTGAATCCATGGTTTTCCCTGTAATAATCAAAGCGTTTTGCAGTGGATTCCACAATGTACTGAAAATCAAAGGTAACCATTTCCATTGGCAAGGTTCCGGATTGTATTTTAGACAAGTCAAGCATATCGTTAACCAAAAGGGACAGATTATTGGTTTCTTCTATAATGATTTCCGTATGCTTGGTACGTTTTTCTTCATTCGAACCGGAAATATCCCTTATAAGCTCTGCGTAGGATTTTATAATGGTAAGGGGTGTCCTTAAATCGTGGCTTACATTGGATATAAGGTCACGCCTTAATTCCTCGGTTTTGGAAAGCTCCGATGTGGCATAGTTAAGGGTTTCGGACAATTCGTCGATTTCCCTGTAAGTTCCGTTTTCAAACTTTACGGTATAATCACCCTTGGCAAGAAGCTTGGCGCCACGGTTGATTTTCTCCACAGGCTTGGAGAAACGCCTTGCAATAAAATACGCTATGGCAAGTGCAAGAAGTATAGACACCATGCTGGCTATAATAAGATGAGTCTGGAGGACTTTACGGGTTGTGTCGGTTCTTTCCAAAGGACTCATAAGGAAAAGATACACCTTTTTGCCCTCAAGTTCACCAATACAGGTTCCGTAGAGCGCAAATGCTCCCCTTCTTTCATCACCTTCCACAATACGGGAGGCTTCGCCGTTTTTGGTTGACTGAATCTCGGAAATCAACTCGGTGCAGTTCCAATAGCTTCTGTCCTGATTCCGATGTTTGGGTGCATGGTCCTTATCACCGGGAGCAGGTGGTTTTTTGTCGTTTTCGACCGATTCCCTTGAAGAATCGGGAATATTGTAGGAGTTCCTTAAAGAACTTCCGTCCTCGTATACAACCTGTGCAAACACACCGGAATCAAAAGAATGACGGAACCAATACTTATAGAAATCCTCATCTCCCACGTCGTACTGTTCCTTTATAATCTCACCTGTTTTACGAAGCTCGTTAAGCTTCATACTGTTGTAGAAAGCACCCAAAAAAAGTGTCTGCAATATCCAAAGCATTACCATTATTATAATTGCAAAGGTGCAAAAGTACAGCCACAGGTGGGCTTTAAGTGAGGTAGGCTTTTTAAACAATCTTTTCATGGACTTTATACCTCTTCCTCAGGTGCTGCAAACTTGTAGCCCAAGCCTCTTAAGGTTACGATGTAATCCCTGTACTGACCGAGATTGTTTCTGAGCATTTTGATATGGGTATCTACGGTTCTGTCATCACCGAAAAAGTCATAATCCCACACATCTTGGAGAATTTTGTTTCGTGTCATACCTATATTTCTGTTTTTAACAAGATAAAACAGAAGGTCATACTCCTTGGGTGTCATTTCTGCCTTGACACCGTCTACAAACACGTCACGGGCGGCAATATTTATTTTAAGTCCGCCAAATTCCATTACGGAAGAATCCTTACGAGGCTTCTTGTGACGGGAGATTATAACATTTATACGCATCATAACTTCCTTTGGAGAAAAGGGCTTTACTACGTAGTCATCTATACCCACCTCAAAGCCAAAGAGCTTATCGTATTCTTCTCCTCTTGCAGAAAGCATAAGAACGGGGATATCCCCTGTTTTCTTTATTTCCTTGCAGGCAGAAAAGCCGTCCATACGGGGCATCATAACATCAAGGATTACCACATCGTATTGGGTTTTCTTGCACATTTCCACCGCTTCCATGCCGTCTTTGGCTTCGTCTACCTCGTAGCCTTCAAACTCTGCAAATTCTTTTATAACTTCTCTTATTTTTTCTTCATCATCTACTACAAGAATTCTGCTCAAAAGAACATCTCCTTACATTTAAAGTTATCTATAG
>CAYXPV010000120.1:0-5836 GCA_964467285.1 uncultured Oscillospiraceae bacterium | reverse complement strand
CGGATTTGGTTTAAATTAAAAAGCACAGGAGGGGGGCTTTTTTTCCTTTTAAATCCGTAGCGGCAACCCCGCTTACACCTGTCGGCAAATCGGTTACTTCTGCCTGATTTTCAAGTCTGTACAATTCGCTGAAGCCTTTGAAAACATAGTATGCCTTAAATGGCGTATATGTAAGGGGATTGTAAAGTCCCTGATATGTTCCGTAAACCTGACCGTCATAGTACATAAGCATAGCTACTCTGCTGTCCTGCATTTTTAAAAACATATCGGAAATCTTGGCACTGTCTTCCAAGGTTCCCCTTTTGTCAATGCCCGGATTCCACTCATTTAAAATACTTTCCGTATGGGTAAAGCCGTATTCGTCAAGATATTTGCGCGCATAGTCTTCAAATACAATATTTTTTTCGGCATCGTCGGAATATGAGTGCCATGAGAAAAAGTCCAGAGGAAGATTGTTCTCTTTGGCAAATTTCAAGAACTTGTGGAAGCACTCAACGAAATACTCCGTTCTGTCGGAAGAATTGGCAATCCAGGCTATTTCGTTTTTAAACAGACTGTAAAATCCGCAGGAGCCGTAACCGCCTATCTTTATATCCGGATAAGCTTTTTTAAGATGGACAGAAACCACCTTGTAGAACTCCATATATTCTTCAAAGGTACCCTTCCAGCACTGATTATCTTCAATATCGGGATAATTTTCCGGCTCATTCCATATTTCCCAGTATTCTATGCCAAGGTGGAAGCCCTCTGCCCAACCCTCGTTGTAGTGTGCAATTATCTTTTCGCAAATTCTTGCCCACTTTGCAAAGTCCTTAGGCGGGTAAATATGATAGGCTTTCATTGCCTGGTAGTTTTCTATGGTAACTCCAAGTCTGTAAAACGCCTTGACATTTTGCTTTTCCATTCCCTTCAGAAGCCAATCCGTAAAGGTAAAGTCATAGGATGCAGGGTCGTTTTCGTCCGCATCAAAATTGGGGAACACATTGGGTATATCTACAAATCTGCTTCCCCCAAAAGCTCCGCCCGTATCGTGAAGTCTGCAATAAGGTATGCCTGCCTCACCTGCATAATGAAACATCATATCGGTGGCAAAACCGCCAATCATCGGCATATTGTTTGTGGCGTGCATAGGCTTTATTTTTCCGGTTACGGTGTTAAAATCAACTCTCATGGTATATCTCCCTTTTTAATCCAAATACTCTTTCTTAGTCTTTGAAAATCTCTTCAAAAAGCTGTCATTTGCCGTACCGTCGGGGTTTAAGGTGGGGCAAAGATAACCTCCCTCCTCAAACTCATTCCACGCAAAGGCAAGGGCACAGCCTGTATTTACCTTATCCGGGTTATCTTCGGCAAGCTCATTTAAAATTTCAAAGCTTTTCTTAAGATGCCCCTCCTCCGGCTGACCTGCACAGATACAGTCGTCATAGTCCGCCCAGGGTACGGGGGAATCTAATCTCGGCATGGGATTCCAGCCCAGAGATATGGTGGGAATAACTGACATATCATAATTGAGCCTTCCCTTGTTCTCCTTTTCGATTATGTCAAGAAACTCATCAAAACTATTTACATCGTGATGGTTCCCTATGCAATAAACCGTAACAGCATCCGCTTCGCTGTAATCTCCGGAGTAATCGGGACTCTCTTCCACAAATGCCACATAGGGATTTATACCCTTTTTTTCGGCATATTGCCGGAATATTCTTATAAATTCGGCGTTGTATCCCCCAAAGATAATCACAAGAGGTCTGCCGTCAATCTTTTCGTAAAAATCCTGCTTCATAGCATCGGTAAGCTCTTCAAAATCCGACTCTGCATAGGAATTTATGCTGAATATAATTCCACACATACCTATCTTTTTGTTAAGCTCACTTTTAAGGTAGAGCTTACGGGCAACGTTAAGCTCCGGATAGTGGTCAGCCAAATAAGTAAGATGCTCGGCATCCTTCCATATGGTACGCTTTTCTGCCGCGGAATCGGGATACCAGCAAAAGGCAAAGAAATCAACACCGCCTTCTATTGCATACATAAGCTCTCTGTCATATACTTCCTGTGTGCGCAGGGGAATTTCGTACCCGTCACCCTGCTTTTTAGCGTAGAAAGGAAGTCTTGATTTATACTTGTCATTACCCAGACTACGCATGGCAAAGCCGCCGAAATATGTATCTTTGGGTAAGCATGCATCCCAGTTAATTACACCTATTCTGGTTCTTTTCAATTTAATCACCTCATTAGTTATTAAAAATTTTCAAAAGCAGTACACACAGGTATGCGGTAAAACCGTGGTTCAAGCTTGCCGCCATATATTTGTGCTCCCACAAGGTTCCTGTAATATCTGCCATCTGTCCGAAGAACATTTTAACCTCTTTTAAAAGCTGCTCCTTGTGCCCCCACTTAAGCATAAGCTCCATTCGCATATACATACCCATAAGGGCATTTGCCTTTTCGATGTGGGGGTAGTTTCCGCTTTCGGGTTCAAATTCTGTAGCAAGGGTTTTGTAAAGGTCATTATAGTTGTCTGTGTCTGCAATATCAAACATAAAGGCATAGTACTGACAAGCTTCGGAAATATGCTCGCACAAGACGGGAACAATTTCCTCGTTTCTTAAAGCCTGGTCTCTGAAAAACTTTCCGTCAAAGGACATTTCTATTACTTTGTTCTTTATGATTTCTGCCTTTTCCTTAAGTTCATCATCGTCAAACCAACCGCCTACAAGCTTATTGACAAAACTGTAGAGCATATTGGTGGGGAAATTGATTCCTGCTGTCCACTCATTTGCCTTTGACCACTCCACAAAGTTCCAGCCGGGAAGGTCCTCAAGAAGCATAAATTCGTTTTCGAAGCCCTTGAAATAGTTAAGGAGCTTATATGAAAGTTCCTTGTAATGGGAAATGTCAACATTCTTATTTCTCTCCCTGTACTGATTAAGTTCCAGAAGATACCACATTGCCCATTGGGGTATATGATTGCTGTTGGGGTGGTCTGCAGGGTAGCACATTGGAAGCATCCCCTCGGGAAGGTCATCGCACCTTGCCAGAACAAAGTTCTCTATGAAATCATCTTCTACAAGGGTATTTCCCTCAAGCATATATACTGCCGGAGCCGTGAAATAGCTGTCACAAAGCCAGCCTGCCCGTTCTCTCGTGGGGCAATCCATAAATATTCCCAGAGAATTACATCTGGCAGATTCAATGGCAGCTTCGTAAATCTTAAGTATTTCCTTGTCGTTGCAATTAAGCTTGGGAGGATTTGCAATGGGGTTAATGATTTTTGTAACACTAACTTCTTCAAGTTCTATTGTGCCTTCAACTGCAAACACTGCAAAATACTGAAATCCGTATACTTCAAAATTAGTAAAGCTCATCTCAGAACCTGCTTTTACCTCAATAACATTGAACACATCCCAGTTTTTGCAATCGAACTTACCGTCCACAAGCTTTTCATCGAAGGCAATAATGAATCTTGAGCCTTCGGCTGCTTTGTATTTAAGGTTTATAAGTCCGCAGGTGTTTTTGCGGCATTTAAAGGAAGCAAAATTACCCTCGGATATCCTGCAGGGGAAGGCTTCCCTTTTTTCGGATATAGTGTATTTAAATTCCGATAATTCCTTAAGAGGTCTGTGACTGATTTCCTTTAACTCAAAGCCGTCAATTATGTCACAGATATTGTCAACAGCACCCTGAAGGCCGGGTATCTGCCAGTCATTTTCTTCGCGGTTGAACTCTCCTTTGCAGTATACCTCACCTATCTTTTCGACCGCCATATCGGGAAGGGGTGCTCTTCTTTCGAGATACTTTATATCAAGGTCAAGAGCAGTTACTTCTTCGGATATGTCCGCTTTGGATAAATCCCACACTTCGGTAAAGTGTCTTTGGAAGGAATATCTCAGGGTTTTCTGAATTCTTGAAGGTACACAGAAGCCCTCAAAGTCAAAGCCTGTGGCAACCACGGGATTACCACTACATAAAACCTCCGCCTGTACAAAGCTTACACTTCTTACTGCAGCGTATGCACGGCAGTTGTAGCCTGCAGCCTCAATAAGTACGGTGTTCTTTTCGCCAACCTTAACATCAAGCCCAACTGCGTCCACACGGAAATAACCTCCGGCGGTTTGAGAAGGACCGTAGTGAATAAGCTTTCCGTTTAAGAAAACCTTGTACCAGGTTGCGCCTGCTATCTTAAGAACAGTACCTTCTCCACCGATAAATTCTGCTTTGAATTTTGCCTGAATATTTTTCTCTTTTTCTTTATTTTTAAGCCATATAGGTAATGCTTTAGTAAACATTGCAATTTCTCCTTTATTAATTCCGTCAAATCCATTTGAGTTTCACGGCACTTATACCGTTTTGGGGATAGTACACACTAAGTAAATAACAGTTTCCGTCACTGTCGGTTACAATTTCGGGAGCATGAGCTTTAAGCATTGTAATGGGTGCAAAATCAAATAATTCCTCAAATGTTTCGCCCGCGAAAACAAAGGTTCTGTAGTCATAACAACTGTTTCTGCCATCGTATACCGTCCAGAGCAGATAATACACACCATTTCTTTTAAACAGGAAAGGTGACTCTGTGTGGCAATCCTTAAAAAACGGTGCCTGGAGGATTTTTTCTTCCGACCAATCTGTCATATTGTCGGAAACTCTGTACATAAGACGTTTATCGTCAATGTAAAGGCAGTAGAACTTACCGTCCTCTTCATATATGTAAGGATCTCTTGCTTCCGGGTCATTGCATCTGAACAGTTCGGGGGCTTTTTCCCGGTTTGCAAAATCCGTACTTTCTACCCTTCTCATCTCCTGAGGGGAATATATAACATTATATTTCCCTTGATATTTCATAAGGTGAGGCGCCCATAGCTCGGGCTTTTCGTCGGGACGCTCCCCGGGATACAGGGTTTTTTCCATATCTTCAAAGGAATTTTCAAAAAACACATCCTTAAAGCTTTCTCCCTTTGCCTTGCAATGGAAAAGCTGATATTCACCCTCGTGAACATCGGACAAATCAAAATTAAATTCATTTATAAAACCCTTAGGTCTTGGATGAGTAATTCCTACAATATGCCACACGTCTCCGTCTTTTATAACAGAAAAATCATTTGTTATCCATTCATCGTAATATTTACCGTTTTTAAAGCTTGGTGTGTCAACACCATTATATACATCGCCCTTTGGCTGATATATATTAACATACTCACCGTCAATTTCGGGTATTGGATATCTTTTGGTTTCCATTTGAGACCTCCGATTAATTACTTAATATTCTAAGTTGATTTTATCATTTTTTTCATTTTAATTATAGCCTATAATATACGCAAAACTGTAAAAATATACGAAAAAGGATAAATATGCCTTTTCAATTTTCTCCGGTTGTACAATAAAATACACGTTATTATTTTATCATAGCCTATAGAAATCGTCAATTATTGCTCCAACGGTATTGTAAAAAGTCTTCTGAAGTGATACAATACGTTTTGGAGGCGATAATATGTACCGACTTTTTAAAACACACAATATCCGTAAAGTCTATGAGGCAGACTGTCTGTGGGATTTTGAAACCAAAGACAAAAGCTTCAGCGGCAAGCTTACAGTACCCTCATGCTGGGAAACCGTGCCGGAACTCGTAAACTACAAGGGCGTTGGAATATATACCAAAAACCTCACCTTAACAGAAAATACCCGTATTGTTTTTAAAGGTGTAAGCCATACTGCAGATGTGTATGTTGACGGCAAACACATAAAGCACCACTACAATGCATACACCCCCTTTCATGTGGATATATGCGGTCTTTGCGGCGAACACAAGATTAAAATTGAAGCAGACAACGCCTACTCGGAAGCT
>CAYXPV010000119.1:0-5853 GCA_964467285.1 uncultured Oscillospiraceae bacterium | reverse complement strand
CGGGCAATTTACCAAAATGTACAGAAAGCACATTCCCGACTACCGTGTCGGCATCTGCCGCACATTTTGACGATATCTCTTCAATAAGATTTCCTTTGATATCATAAAGCATAACACAAACATTTCCTTTAAAGGCTTCGTCTGTGGAATTATACAAAGATACATCGGCATTAAATGAATCTTTGTGAATAACCGAATCGTATTTAAGAGCAACGTGAAGGGATTTAAACGCCGCCTTTTCGCCGTAAAACGCAGGCTTTGGCTGGTCATAGGCATCTATGGAACAGGTGTCTGCCGCATTGGGCCATGGTTCTGCCATATGCCACAGGCAAGCTCCGGCACATTTTTTTCCTAGACGTCTGTGAGCTTCAAGTGAGTAGCGAAGCTGCTCCCATTGTATAAATCTTGAAGCATGGGCATAGGTTTTGTAATCCGAAAACTCACCAAAATAAGGTTCTATACAGGTTTTGGCATTTGCCCACATACGTCCGTGATAGTTTGCCATAGGATTCATTTCGTCAAGGGGCCACAGATATTCGGGAGGCATAAAGGCTTCAAGAGCCTGAACAGAAGCCGAGCCGTGACAGCCGTATTCCATATGAGCCATCATATCGTAGGCGTTATACATATCGTAAAACTCCTTGGGGCCGAAAATTGCCCAAGGACCGTGAACATCGTGTAGGGAACCGCCTATAAAATCAAGAACTGCATTTTGCACCACAGGCCCCGAACCGGAGGTGTGGAACCACATTCTGCCGGGGTCAAGTCTTTTAACCGCATCTCCCATTGCCTTTAATGTGGGGTACTCTGCCGAAAGGGGAACCCAGTGATAACCGTTGATATCGTAGGTGTACCCTTCCATTCCCTCGGCACCTTCAATAAGTATTTTGCCGTCGGGAGTTATGTAGTTTCCGCGGACACAAAGTTCATTTCCTCCGCACCATATGATAAGTGATGGGTGGTTACGTTTCTGTACCACGGCGGATTCCGTGGCTCTGACCATCATATCTATGTATTCCTTATCACGGGGAGGATGGTTATTTCTGCTGGAGGAAGTCTGGAAAAGCTCCTGCATTACAAGTATGCCGTAGCGGTCGCAGAGGTCATAAAAATATTCTCTTTCCAAAAGACCTGCACCGTGAACCCTTAAGAAATTGGCACCGGAATCCTTAACCAAGGCAAGACGGGCATCGTACTCGTGCTTATGCTCTCTGCCGTAAAGCTGACGAACTGCGGTAAAATTGTACCCCTGAAGATACACTCTCCTGCCGTTTATATAGGGCTGATATGGCATTGCATCTTCTCCTGCACCTTCTACCCTTGTCCACTCTATGTGCCTTAAGCCTACGTTGGTTTTTGCGTTGTCCCAATTGTCGCCGAGAATTGCAGTTAATTCATACAAGGGTTGACTTCCCATACCGTTGGGATACCAAAGATGAGCATTATCTACAGAAAATTCGCACACAGCTTTATTGCTCTGTGAAATTACCTTTTGGCTTTCGCATTTTCCGTCGGGATATTTAAGGATGAACTCAGCGGAAGCATCGGCTCCTTCCGTGGTAAGAACCGCTTTTATCGTAGCCTTCTTCTCCTTGTAATCAACATCTGTTGTAACATGGAGATTTTCTATGTTGGCATCCTTATCGTAGCTTAAATACACATCCTTCCATATACCCAAAGTAACAAGACGTGTACACCAGTCCCATGCGTAGTTGAAACGTGCCTTTAAATCTCTTACCTCTGTGGTTCTTCCCCACTGACCTTCCGCCTTGGGAGCAGACTTTACTATAACCTGAACAGAGTTTTCCTCTCCGTAGTTAAGCTTGTCTGTAACATCAAAATCAAAGTGAATCCAGGCAACCTCGTGATTACCCAGCCACTTACCGTTTAAGTACACTTCACATTCATAGTCAACACCGTCAAAGCACAGACGTACCCTTCTTGAAGACTCATCCAAAGGTGTAAAGCGTTTGGTATATACCCAATCCCTTTGATATGTCCACTCCGCCTTTCGGGCATTGTAGCCGTAGTTTATGTCATCTATTACACCTGCATCAAGGCAATCGGACTGCACATCGCCGGGAACCGTTGCAGGGATAAAACATCCTCCGTAAAGATTACCATTGGCAATCTGAGGTATAAAATCAAGCACCGCACTTACTTCATCGGGAAGAAAATCCGACACCATCCAATCATTACCTGAAAGAAGCTGTTTCATATATATTACCTCCTGAACAACCAAATCTAAATACATAATAACTTTTACAGTGGTTTATGTCAATTATTCTTTACAAACTTCAAAAAGCATTTCCTTAAAGTCTGCTACTGCCTTAGGCATATACTTCTTGGTGTTGTAATACAGGTAAGTATCTCTTGTAGTCCGGCATATATCCATAAGAACAATATCCTTTCCAAACTGCCCCTGCCAGGAAAAAGACGGCACGAACATAATCCCAAGTCCAAGCTCGGCATACCGACGTACATAGTAGGGGTCATCACTCTTTATGGCAATATGAGGTTTGAAGCCGTGTCGTGAGCAGGTTTCCTCCGTAATCCTATACAGACTGCTGTCCTCAGGCATGGAAATAAATCTTTCATTCTTTAAATCGGACAAATCCGCATTTTTCAATTTTGTTATGGGGTTGTCTTTGTTTACTGCAATAAGTATTTTTTCCGTAACAAGAAGTTCTTTTGCGGTATTGGTTTCAAGGGGTGGAATATCCGATATTACAAGATCAAACTCACCCTCATCACCGTAGTGATGGCTCAAATAAAAGTTAACCTCGGGATATTTCTTCTTGAATTTTTCTATGGCAACAGTAACAATACGGCGGTTGGTGCAAACCTTAAGGCGTATTTCCTTCGTTTGATTTTCATCAAAATCCCTTATTTCCCTTCTTGCATCGTCTATACTGTCAAGAGCTGTTTTCACTTTGTCGTAAAAGCTTTTTCCATAGCTGTTTAATACAATACGGTTGGCACTTCTGTCAAAAAGTTTAACCCCAAGTTCGTCCTCAAGTCTGTGAACAGTCTGGGATATATTTGACGGCGGAACACCGTATTTATGTGCTGTCTGAGAAAAGTTTTCACATTCTGCCGCATCGCAGAAATACCTTAACTGCAATAAATCCATTATAATCACCCACATATACTGTAACACATTTTACTATAACTGTCAACATATAGCAAGCGTATGCTATTATGTTATTTACAATATGGTCATTTTGTAGTATACTGAATACAAATATACCCGAAAGGATGAAAAAAATGATAGAATTAGCAGAATTACTTGAAATTACCATGATTGTAAGCTTTGGTGCTTCCTGGCCGCTTAATGTTATGAAGTCCTACAAAGCACGTACCACAAAGGGCAAGAGTCTGGGATTTTTGTGCCTTATATTCTTTGGTTACATAGCAGGTATTGCATCCAAATTTGTAAACGAAGCGTATATGGCAAACTTTGCTTCAAAATGGTATGTACTTTTCTTCTATGTGCTTAACCTCATAATGGTTGGTGCAGACCTTGTACTCTATTACAGAAACTACAAGCTCGACAAAGAAAATCAGGTGAAATAATATGAAGGAATACAGACACATAGAATACTCCGATGTCTGTCCCAAGTACAACTATCTGGATTTGCTTCTGCCCGACGGCGAATGTAAGGCGGTATTTGTATACATACACGGTGGCGGACTGGTAGTTCCCCAGCCCAACGACAATGTACTTCCCTTTATGAAAGACCTTTGTGAAGCCGGTATTGGCGTGGCAACCATAGAATACAGAGGTTTTCCCCGTCACCGGTACCCTGACTTTATCCACGACTCGGCAGCTGCTGTGGCATGGGTTAAAGAGCATATTAAAGAATATGCGGACTGCGACAAAATCTATGTGGGCGGTTCCTCAGCAGGCGGATACCTCTCCATGATGCTTTGCTTTGACAAAAAGTACCTTGGCATACACAACATATCCCCTATGGATATTGCAGGCTTTATCCACGATGCAGGTCAGCCTACGGCACATTTTAACGTACTTAATTCCCGGGGTATAGACTCAAGAAGGGTTATTGTTGACGAAAGCTCACCTATGTACCACGTAGGTGTAGACAGCGAATATCCTCCCATGATATTCATAGTTTCCGATGACGATATGGAAAACCGCTACGAGCAGACAATGCTTATGAGAAGCACCTTAAAGCACTTTGGCTACGACGATTCCAAAATATATATGGAAGTACGTCACGGCGGTCACTGCCACTATGTTAGCAAGGAAGACGGCGTATTTGCCGGAATAATCGAAAACTTTATAAATAATACCCTTTAACGAAAAATGGTCTGTAACGTCAGGTTACAGACCATTTTTGTTTTAGCTATCAATCCCACAATTCCATTACGGGCAACTTCCACACACTGTCGGTTGTACTGTTTTTGGAACGGGAACGGTATATTATTGCCCCGGATTCAAAGGTGGCATAAATATTTCCGTTGACGGCAACAATCTCTTCTATTCTCGGAAAAGGTTTAACCGTCTTTTTGCATGTGAGATTAATGACGGGAACGTGTTTATCTCCGTCGAGCACAAGGGTTGTCTCACTTTCTGTACTGTAGGGAATATCATACACATACATTTCTCCCCACTTTCCGTATGAAGCAGCAAGGTACATCTGGTTACCGTAAGTTGCCATTCCTTGTATTCTTAGCTTGTCGTGGGTGTATATTACATAAGGAATATAATCATACTCATCGGTATTGGTTGTTTTTTTGGACTCAGAAAAGCCACTTGGCGATGTTTCATCAAGCCTGTATGCTCGTATAAGCGAAGTATAGCCAGGATAAGCTTCAAAATTACTTTCCGGCACCGAAGGGTCATAAAAATTACCTGCCCAGAGATATCCGCCCGAATAATCCAGAAATGAATTTGATGCATCACCAAAAGAAAGCTTTATGGCTTCCTCCGGATAAAGGGATGCTTTTCTTCCGAGGGAATCAATTGTGGAAAGAGAAACTCTGTAGACAAATTTTTCGTGAGCAATATACAAATTGCTTTCGGTTACTGCAATACCCCCAACATGACCGTAAAAGGGTGTTCCGTCTGCTTCACAGAGCACGTACTCACCTACAGATTTACCGATCTTGGCATCTACTGCACAGATGACGGAACTCAGTGCACCTGACTTGAAATAACCGGAAAGATAGAACCGGTCTTTATCCGAACGATAAGAAATTCCCTGAGGAACAATATATTCATTAAGTCCCGGAATCACAAATGCCTTTTCCGTCATTTTTGCAAAGGTCTTAAACTCCTTTGCAAAGGTATTTGCATCAAGATGGGTTGACTGTTTATATACAAAGTCATCACCAAAATTTTCGGGTGAAATAACATCAAGCACACCCGAAATATCATCCCAGCTCAAAATGTATCCAAGACTTTTGGTAAGTGCCATTGCGGAAACAAGAGTTCTTCCGTTGTCGGTTCGTACGGGTCTGTCAACGGTTTGGAAAACATCATTTACATAAAGCCCTGATTCGCCGTTTACAAACCTGATTTTCATTTCGTTTCCAATTGCCGTTGCCGATTGAGATTCCGCATCCCAGAAAACCTGAAAACCCAATGCTTCATAGGTTAAGCGCATGGGAATGTACAGAACCTTTTCACCATTGTAATTTATCAGAACCGGTTGCGCGTCCGGGTATTCGATAAATTCACCGTTAATGCGAACGGAATAATTTCCGGCTTCGTTTTCCACAGCGTAGACCGAAGCAAAAGAAAACAGCACCGCAAACCCAACAAGAATCCCGGTAAGTACTTTTTTCATATGTACTACCTCCATAAAAAAACGGCTCTATAAAACCTTT
>CAYXPV010000118.1:0-5860 GCA_964467285.1 uncultured Oscillospiraceae bacterium | reverse complement strand
TACGTATTGACTTAGTGTGCAAAGGGTGATAAACTATAGCTTGGTTGTGATTGTTAACATAGTTAACAATTACTTCAAAAGGAGTTGATTTTGTGGATAAAGATTATTATCGCAAAGAGATTATACAAAGGCTTATCTATCCGCGTAAGCTTCCCTTTACCGTGTTTCTTGAGCAACTGTCGGGAGGGGAATTTATGCTTATGGCATCTTTCCTGACTTACGAAAAGGAAACCGGAAAACACATTACCGTAAACGAGCTTGCTTCCAGAATGGAAGTAACCGTTCCTGCAGTATCCCGTTCTTTAAAAAGACTTGAAGAAAGGGGACTTATAAAACGTATTATCGGAGAAGAATGCAAGAGAAATACCTTTGTAACCATTTCTGACAAAGGGAAGGAGCTTTTTGATATAAATAGAGAAGCAATTGAGTTTATGGTTGATAAGCTTATTGCGGTCCTTACCGTAGAGGAGATAGAAGCTTCAATCAATTTCAGCAATAAGGTTGCTTCTGTCCTTGAAAGCGAGTGTAAGAATTACCTTACTAAAACTTGCGAAAGTGCCGATATTTAATAAAACTTCAACATATATGAAACCGATAATAAATATAATTCACATATAATTTATTAAACAACATTTATGAAAGGGGTATATTTAATGAAGAAAATACTTTCACTATTATTGATTATGTCGCTTGCAGTAACAGTTGTCTGCCCTGTGGCAGTTATGGCAGAGGAAACGGAAAAAACCGTAACTCAATCGCCTGACGAGGAAGTTGCTTTGGAAGGGACAACCGCCGAAGAAACTGCTCAGGAGGAGTACAAGGAGTACAATTTAAGCCTTGAGGGTGCCATAGAGCTTGCTCTTACAGACAATCCTCAGCTTATTGCCAACGAATTTAATCAGAAAGCAAACAAAATTAATATAAACAGTGTAGCTATAAGTAAGAGTGCTGCCAAACGTACCACCAAGGCTATGGGTAAGTTTGGTATTATGACAACTACTACCATAGATGAAATTTGCTTAAGAGAAGGCTACTATGTAACCGCTGCCAAGGTACAACATGAACTCAGCGTAATTGAAAGAGATCGTATTATAGCCGGAATCAGTTACAATGTAACAAACGCATATTACAATGTTGTCCTTATGGATATGCTTGTGGCTGCAGCCAAAAACTCCTATAGTCTTGCCATTGAAAACAAAAGTCTGGTAGATGCTCAGTATGAACAGGGATTTGTCCCCCAGATGTCCTATGATAATGCAGGCATCTCCGTAGACGCTGCAAAAAGCAAGCTGGAAGCTTATGAATTAAACCGTGATATAGCAATGCGAAATCTTAAGAATCAGCTTAATGTTGAACCTGATTGCACAATATATCTTACCGATGGTATAGAAATTTCGGAATTCAGCTCAGATGTAGATGCGGATGTCATTTCTGCTATGGAAACCAGATATGATATAATAGGTGCAAAAAAGGCATATGAACTCAGTGCCGAGTATTTTGACCTTACGGGAGCATTTACAGAGAATTCAGCAGTGTACAACACCGCTTATGCGGATATGCTGAACAAGGAGTTTCAGTACAATTCTGCAAAGGACGGAATTGAGCTTGCAATAAGAGCTTCCTACAATACCATTATTTCAAATCATGCCGCTATGGGTATTTCGGAAAGAACCTGTGATATGGCAAAAAGAGAATACGATGCCGCAAAGCTTCAGTATGAACTTGGTATGATTACCAATCTTGAACTTACAGATAAAATCTATAGTCTTTATGAGGCAGAGGTTTCTCTCTCTCAGGCAAAGCTTAACTATACTATGGCAGTAGAAAAATATAAGTATGATATTACCATAGGACTTCCTCAGTAATAATTACATATAGAAAGGATATTCAGTTAAATGAACAGAAAAATTACAGCAATTATTATGATTTTCATCCTTGCTTTGAGCTTTTCCGGTTGCGGAAGCGAAGAGCAAAAGCCCCAAGAGGTTGCACCTACAAATGTTACTGTTTATGATGTAAAAGTTGGTAATGTAAACAAAACAGTTAACTACACAGGCGAGGTAAAAGCTGCCTCCAGCGCAAGTGTTTCTGCAAAAGTTTCGGCAAATGTAAAAAGCATCAAGGTAGAAATCGGTGATTACGTAAATGCAGGTCAGGTGCTTATGGTGCTTGACTCCACTCAGTATTCTCTTGCGTACAATCAGGCTGTTGCGGCATACAACAGCGCTCTTGCCGCACAAAACAGTGCTCAGGCTTCTTATGAAACCGTTACCGGCGGTAATATGGAACAGTCCAGAATTGCTCTGGAACAGGCGGTAGCAAGTGCGCAGTCTGCTTACGATGCAGCTCTCGATAACTACAACAGACAAAAGGCACTCTACGATGTAGGAGCCATCAGCAAGGTTACTCTCGATGCAGCCAAAACACAGCTTGATAATGCTAAACTCGCTTTGGATACCGCAAAGGCTAATCTGGAACTGAATCAGAATGTAATTGTTCCCCAAACTCAGGTAGGGGCAAGTGCAGGTCTTACACAGGCAGAGGCAGGAGTTAAGCAGGCAAAGGTTGCAATGGATATTGCTGCAAATAACCTTGCGAACTGTACGGTTACAGCACCTATTTCCGGTTATATTGCTTCCAAAAACTTTACTGTAGGTCAGATGGCAACTCCGGGCTATGAAGCTTTCTCCATAAAGAATTCCGATATGCTGGATGTGGAGTTAAATGTTACAGAATCTGTTATAGGCTTCGTTAAGGAAGGCTCCAAGGCTGCTATTTCCATAAAGTCCGCAAAAATAGAAAACGCAGAAGGTTATATTACTGCCGTTAGCGAAGCCAAGAATGATATGACCGGTATGTTCACCGTTAAGGTTGCCATTCCCAACGAGGACGGAAAAATCAAGGTTGGTATGATGGCAGATGTTTCTCTTCCTACAGAAACTGTTGAAAATGTGCTTACTGTTGACTTCAATGCACTCACTCTTAAAAATGACAAGTACTTTGTATATGTGGCAGAAGGCGACAAAGCTGTAAAGAAGGATGTAGAAATCGGTATTACAGACGGTCTTACTGCTGAGGTTTTATCAGGCCTTAATGAAGGTGAAAAAGTAATAGTTGACGGCAAGGAATTTCTTTCTGAAAAGAACAACAAGATAAGAATCGTTAAATAGCATATCAGAAAGGAAGGCTTTAAATAATGAACATTAGTAGTTTATCGGTTAAAAGACCGGTTGCCGTTACCATGGTTGTACTTATATTCGTGGTAATCGGTATGTATTCTCTTACTATGCTTCCTATGGAACTTATGCCGGAAATGGAGCTTTCCATGGCTTTGGTATATACAAGTTATCCCAACGTAGGTTCTCAGGAAGTTGAAAATCTTGTTACAAAAAATATTGAAAGCGCCGTAAGCTCTGTGTCGGGCATAAAGCGTGTTACTTCCCAGTCCTCTGAGGGTTCCAGTATGGTAATGTTGGAATTTTCCTCAAGTACCAGTATGGATAAAGCTGTTCAGGATATAAAGGACAGCGTGGATCTTGTAAGTGCTTATTTGCCCGAGGATGCATCCGATCCCATGGTTATGAAACTGGATACTTCCATGATGCCTGTGGCAATGATGAGCGTTTCTTGTGAAGGTATGGATATTATTCAGGCAAAGAAATTTGTTGAGGACAATATTCAAAACAAACTGGAAGCTATAGACGGTGTTGCTTCCGTAAATGTTACCGGTGCAAAGGACCGTATTATAGAGGTTGAGGTTGACCCCGAAAAGCTTTTTGGCAACAATATGAGTGTAAGCGATGCGGTGGCAGCTATTGCCGCGCAAAATGCCAATCTTCCTGCAGGAAGCATTATGAGTGGTAACAAAGAGTATACCTCAAGAGCAGTAGGTAAATTTGACTCTGTAAACGATATCAAGAGTGTTCCTCTTGTTACAAATCAGGGACAGGTGGTATATCTTACGGATATTGCCGCCATAAAAGATACATACTCCGACTCAAGTACTCTTTCTCGTCTTGACGGGGAGGAATCTCTTTCGATTTCCATCAGCTCCGAGTCAGATGCAAATACAGTTGACGTTGTAAATGATATTATATCCACTTTGGAAAATCTCAAAGCCCAGAACCCCAATTTTAAATATGAAATGGTAATGGAGCAGGGAAGCTACATAGAAGATTCTGTATCCAGCGTTGCAAGTAATGCCGTAACAGGTGCAATTCTTGCCATAATTATACTCTTCCTTTTCCTTGCAAACTTTAAGACTTCAATGGTTATAGGTATATCAATGCCTGTATCTGTTATTACAACCTTCATAGGTATGTATTTCTCAGGAATGACACTTAACGTTGTTTCTCTTGGCGGTTTGTCCTTGGGTGTAGGTATGCTGGTGGATAACTCCGTTGTTGTGTTGGAAAATATATTCCGTCGCAGAAATCAGCTTGGCGAGGATAAAAAGACTGCCGCAATAAAGGGTGCTACGGAAATGATAGGCTCCGTTGTGGCATCTGTGCTTACCACCTGTATAGTATATGTGCCTATTATGTTCATAGACAATATGATGGCGGTAATGTTCAAGCAGCTTGCATTTACAATAATATTCTCACAGACAGCATCACTTATTGTTACATTCCTGCTTGTTCCTATGCTTTCCTCAAAGCTTAGTGATGACAGCCCCAACAGAACTTTCGGTTTTGTTCTTAAGCCCTTCGGAAAGCTTCTGGAAAAGAGCTTCAACGGATGTGAAAGAATCCTCCGTTGGACTTTAAGACGCAGAAAGACCTTTATGGCAGGGGTTATGGCAGTGTTTGTAATCTCCCTTGTGGTTCTGGGCTCTATAGGTATGATTCTTATGGACTCCACAGACCAGGGTACCGTAACGGTTAGTGTAGAACTTCCTCAGGGCTCCACCCTTGAGGATACCAACGCAGTAACTTTGGAAATAGAAAAGATTATTTCCGAAAATAAAAATGTAAAAAATATTTTTGCCAATGTAGGCTCAGGGGGTATGGCATCTCTCGGTCAGGCAACCGGAAACGCTTCCAGCATTAATGTTGTGCTTAAAGATGATAGAAGTGACTCCTCCGAGGATGTGGCTCAGCAACTTAGAAATGCCCTTGGTGACATAACCGGTGCTACCGTAAGTGTGTCGGCTTCCTCCGGTATGATGAGTATGGGTTCAAGCGGACTTACATTCCAGTTTACAGGAAGTGACGACAAGGAACTGGAAGAGTATGTGCTTAAGGCGGAGGAAGTCCTTAAGGAAATAGACGGTGTAGTTGATACTTCCACTTCCATAGCTGAAACCAAGCCCGAAATTCAGCTTGTAATAGACTCCGACAAGGCAGCAAGATACGGCCTCAGCACAGCAGTAGTTGCCAATACCGTATATGGTGTTCTCGAAGGTACCTCTGCAGGCAGATATACGGAAAACGGTCTTGAATATGATATAGATGTGGTGTATCCGGAAGATTATGTAAAGGACCTTAATGCTCTTAAGAATATGAGATTAAAGACATTTACAGGTCAATGGATAGTCCTCTCCGACGTGGCAGATATCCTTGAAAAAGATGGTTACAATACTCTTACACGAATAGATCAGAAAAGAGTTATAACTCTTAATGCCACATTGTACGATGTGGATATGGCTACGGTTAATTCTGATTTTGATGAAGCAATGCAGGCTCATCCGGCACCCGAGGGTGTAAGCCGCGAAACCGGTGGTGACTACGAAACCATGATAGATGCTATGTCATCACTTCTCCTTGCTATTTTTATAGGTATACTGCTTATGTATATGGTAATGGCGGCACAGTTTGAAAGCCTTATAAACCCCCTCATTATTCTCTTTACTCTGCCCCTT
>CAYXPV010000117.1:0-5893 GCA_964467285.1 uncultured Oscillospiraceae bacterium | reverse complement strand
AGGTTGTTTCCTGGTACGACAACGAAAACTCCTACACCAGCCAGATGGTTAGAACAATTAAGTATTTTGCAGAATTAGCATAATCTTAATAAACTGAAACACCAAAGGGGTGTAAATTAATTCGTAAGAATTAATTTACACCCCTTAACTGTTTTGGTGATATTTTTTATTTTACAGCCTTTTTAATTTAGTTTTTTGAATAGGGATTATACTTGGTGGCATCATAGCTGAATGTAGATGCACTTCCGAGGTATGGATTCGTTTCGTTTTCAGATTGAGGTCTTGCAAAAAAGTTTATAAGTATCTCCTTGTGGGGATATTCAAGCTTTTTCTCCGATGCTATGATATATGCATATGTCTTGAATTCATCTTCATTTAAGTTTAGCCAATATTCTTTAAATTCTTCCGGGCTCATTTCGCCTGCATATGTGGCGGAAATTACAACGGTGTTTATATCGTCATTTTCCTTATGGCTTTCGTCATAAGAAAACATACCTTTGAAGTCGCGGTATTTCTCGGTGGTGGCATAAACCGTATCAAGCTGTCCGTTCCATACAATATGTGTACCAAGTTGCTCCGCAACAACGCGTATAGGCAGATATATGCGGTTATTTTTTATATATGGCGGTGTGTCGGACACTATATCCACCCTGTCACTTGTTTTTATTATGTTGGAACCGAGAGTAAGTATCAGTATTTTAGAATCTTTTTTTATAACTACGGTTCTGTTTTGCGGCTTCCAGGTAACTTCCGCACCAAAGGTTTCCATGGTTTTGCGTAAAGGTACCATTATTCTGTCGGATTCGTCCGCAAAGGGCAGACCTGTGTCTGCGTTGTAGTCAATTTGCACAGAGTCAATATATATGTCAAAAGTACCCTCAGCCCTGCAAGGCGTTGTTAAAAAAATTGAAAACGTCAATGCAAATAAAATCGCAATTTTTTTCATAGGCTGTTCACCTCTTCGTATCTGAAACCGTTTTGCATATTATATATGTTTTTTAAAAGTTTGTCAAATCACCCCAAAAGAAGGGCACCAAGTATCAAAGGCATAAGGAAATCGTCATTTAAATCTGTGGTGGTAATAAACAGCAAGGCAATCAGTAGTATATCCTCTGTTTTTAAACCGCCAAAAAGCCTTGGGAGTCCTGTCGATGCCGGCTTTGCAACAGGTTCGTCTGTAACTTCTTCCAAGGGAATATCCTGTACCGAGGCCGGTGCTTCTGCCGGGGGTGCAGGGGGAACATCATTTGTCACAGCAGGATAACTGTCGTAATATCTTGTATACATACTATTTACCCTCATTTCGCATAGCTTCTGTCATTTTAGCCAACTTTATAAGCTGAATTGCTTTATCAACATTTGCACCTCTGGAACCACTGAGGTATGGTTTAAGGGCTGTAAGCAGACTTATTCGTTTATCTTCAAAGTTTGAAAGACTATTTAACTTTCCGCCAACATCGCCAAAATCGTTGGGTTTGTCGGCAGGGGGCGTAGGAGTTTCCTTTGACAAGGAGCCCATTATTCCTTTAAGTGCTTCCGGATTGGACATAAGAGTGTTAAGTAGTCCGGATAGGTTTTCATTCATTTAAAGGGGTTGCCTCCTTTCATAATTTCCGATGCTTTTTTCAGTATGTTGGGGTTTTGAGATATTTTCTTTTTAATTTCGGCATTGGTCATTTGGTCCAGCTTTTTGGCAATGTCATTCATTCCAAGTTGTCTGAGTTTATCCTGTACAAGCTCTTTGTTAAAGCCTTTCATAAAGTTTTCGGGAATATCAGAAATGTCAAACACCTTCCTTTATATTGCGCTTATTAATCTATATGAAGGAGAAAGGGAAGGTAGAACTGTTTATTGACATTTAACGAGCTGTTTTAATAACAACCTTGGCTCTCCTTGCGAGGCAATGTCGTCAACTTAGGGTTTTTGTCATTCTGAACGTAGTGAAGAATCTTCCTTGTAATGGAGATTCTTCGACTTCGCCTACGGCTTCTCTCAGAATGACATACATAATTTCTGCTTAAGTTGACGACATTGCCTTGCGAGGGGAGCTGTCAAAACAAAGTTTTGACTGAGGGGTAGTAAAGCCTGTATTTATCAAAACTATTATCTCTCCTCCCGTCAGGCTCCGACCGGTTTTGCTAATCTGACAAGGCGGAAACGTCAAATAAACTCGAAAAAGTATATAATTCCGCAAAGTTTTTATGGGTATGGATGTAAAAACACGTTGACTTTACAAAGTTTTTCGATTATAATATACTCGTATAATAGTAACGGGAGGCGATTTTATGATTATACGTCCTGATTATATCAATGCTATAGCTCCTTATATTGATGTTCCGCTTGTAAAAATTCTTGCGGGTGTGCGTCGCTCGGGCAAGTCTACCATTCTTGCGATGCTCCGGGATGAATTGCAGACACGTGGAATTAAACCCGAAAATATTATTTTCCGTAAGTACAATGAAATGGAAATCGAGGATGGCTTTTCCGCTAAAGATATGTACGATGAATTGAAGTCTGCTATCGACGGAAAAGGAAGATGTTATCTGTTTCTTGATGAGTTGCAAGAAATTGACGGTTGGGAAAAGGCTGTTAATAGTTTGCTGGAAGGTGCCGATGTTGATATTTATGTTACCGGCTCAAACTCCAAGCTTATGTCCAGTGAAATTTCCACCTATTTGACCGGCCGATATATTTCCATTCCTGTTTATACACTTTCTTTTAAGGAATATCTTTCTTTTAAATCGAAGTCTGAAAGTGATGCTGCTGCAATGTTTGATGAATATTTGCAGTTTGGCGGATTCCCGATTATCGGCATATCCAACTTTAATACCAATTCTGCCTACCAGGTGGTTGACGGTATTTATGCTGCTGTTATAACAAGAGATATTTCAAAACGCCATAAAATACGAAATAAGGAACTGTTTGACAGAGTTGTTCGCTTTATTATAGAAAATGTTGGGCAAACTTTTTCGGCAAATTCCATTGTTAAGTTTTTGAAAAACGAGCATCGAACTATATCGGTAGAAACTATATATAATTATCTGAAATGGTTGGAGCAGGCATTTATCATTTATCCCTGTCGCCGTTATGACCTTCAGGGCAAGTCTGTTCTCAAAACACAGGAAAAATACTATCTTTCAGATATTTCCTTTAAATACAGTAAGATGGGCTTTGACCGCAAGATGATCCCTGCTATGCTTGAAAACATTGTTTATCTTGAAATGAAACGTCGTGGCTATGAAGTTTATGTTGGCAAGTTTGGTACAAAGGAACTTGATTTTGTCGGTGTTCGTCGAGATGAGAAAATATATATTCAGGTATGCGAAAAACTGCCGGAAGAATCTGCTCGCGAAACAGACAATTTAATGCATATCAAAGACCATTATCACAAATATGTTGTTTGCAGAGATGCTTTAGCCATCGGCAACGATAACGGTATTGAAATTGTCTATATTGCAGATTTTCTGCTTCGTGATAATTGGTGATAGCTTTTTGACAATGTTGTTCGCTTAAACAGAAATTTTGTGTGTCATTCTGAGCGAAGCGAAGAATCATCCCGGCAAGTAAGAATCTCACTTGTTATGAAGATTCTTCGGCGTTGCCTCAGGATGACACGTTTTGCGGTATCTGTATCATTCAAACACCCCTGCCAACCAAAATTTACTCCCCCCTTGCATTTCTTCCTTCTTTGTTGTATTATGAAATGGGTGATATATAATATGAAGATAAAAGCACATTCCAAAATAAATCTTACATTAAATATAGTCGGCAAACGCTCGGACGGTTATCACGATGTTGATATGATAATGCAAACCTTGGATTTCGGCGATGTGGTTCACGTAGAGAAGATGCTTTCTCAAATAGAGATAAGCGGTACAGGCAACAACGTTCCCTATGACGAAACCAATATAGCCTATAAGGCGGCAAAGCTGTTTTTCGATGTTACCGGAATACGAGGCGGTGCTAAAATACATATAGAAAAAAATATTCCTGTATGTGCAGGTATGGCAGGGGGCAGCACTGATGCTGCGGCAGTGCTTAAATGCCTTAATACACTTTACGGAAAACCTCTGGCGCTTAAAGTCTTGGCAAAGATATCCGCAAAACTTGGTGCAGATGTGCCTTACTGCATACTGGGTGGTACATCCAGGGCACAAGGTATTGGTGAAATCCTTACACCATTAAAGGCATTTGGCAAGGTTTGGACTGTAGTGGTAAAACCCTGCATCTCCATTTCTACACCTTGGGCATACTCGGGACTTAAATACGACACAATGGCACATCCCGATACCGAAGAAACGGCGGTTGCTATTGAAGAAGGCAAAAGACAGCTTGTGTACGGTATGATGGGTAATTCCTTTGAGGAATCAGTTTTTGCCAAATTTCCCGAAATTGAACAAATTAAGGAAAAGCTGAAAACCATGGGTGCAGACGGCGCTCTTATGAGTGGAAGCGGTTCTACGGTATTTGGACTTTATGAGGATAAGGCAAAGGCAGAGGAGGCTTATGAATATTTCAAAACGAAATACAAGGAAGTAATCCTCACATATACATTCAATGAATAAATTTTATTTTCCCTGACAATAATTCCTTTGTCAGGGAATTTTATTTATGAACGGAGAATATATATAATGAAGAAAAAAGCAATAATATCTCTTTTGACAGGTGTGTGCATAGCCATATCCCTCATGGCGACTTTTGAGAAAACCGAACAGTCCTTGTCCCGAAATATAATACGGCTTCATATTCGTGCCAACAGCGACTCGGCGGAAGATCAGGCACTTAAGCTGAAGGTACGTGACAGAATACTGAAAGAAAGCAGCGGCCTTCTCAAAGGAGCGAAAAGTAAGGATGAAGTATATAATATAATAGGAAACAATTTGGATTATCTTGTACAATGTGCAGAAAACGAAGTGTATAAAAATGGCTATACTTATCCTGTTGAGGTTACTTTAGGTAAAAGCGTTTTCCCGACCAAAGCATATGACGATATATATCTACCCGGCGGCACCTACGAAGCTCTTATAGTAAATATAGGTAACGGGGCAGGGTATAACTGGTGGTGTGTGATTTTTCCGCCTATGTGCTTTGCGGAGGGTACTGTAGACGGTAACGGCGAAAAGATGCTTAAGGATTCCATTGATAAAAATGCCTATGATATGATAAAAGGTGAAAAGCCGAAGATTAAATTCAAGACATATGAACTGTGGCAAAAGATAATGAAATAATTAAGTTGTAAATTTTGGTTTGTCGCCTTGTTTGGCAAACGATGCACTTACTACCAATGTGTCATCCTGAAGCGAAGCTGAATGATCTCCAAAACCAATGAGGCTCTTATTTGTCGGGAAGATTCTTCGCTTTGCTCAGAATGACATATTAGTAATGACTTCTTCGCTCAGAATGACATTTAACGAGCTTTGACAGCTCGTTAAATGTCAATTTGAATACTAAGCTCTATTTCCTAATCCTTAATCTCTATTTCTGTTTCCTATATGACAATTTGGTGACAAATAGCAAAAAACGAAAAAATATCTTGACATTTTGAAAATAACATTATAGAATATATTAGTGTTTCAATGAGCAGGTGCCATTTAACTGTGTTTGTTGAAGCCGCAGTTTAGCAAAAATGTAAGGATGATTACTCTATTGTAACATAGATTACTCTATTTTTACAGTTTTGTTACAACGTTATTTTGGGCATTGACTATGTCACTTTTTTGGTGATATAATCGTGTCAAAGCTAGAGAATTCTTCTCAGGCTATGTGTTAAGCAGTATATGAAAGAGATGCGGCTTACACACGAAAAAGTCAATCTCTTTCAAAAAAATTTTATTAAGGAGGATTTGAGAATATGAGAAATCTCAAAAAGGTACTCGCACTCGTTATCGCATTC
>CAYXPV010000116.1:0-5954 GCA_964467285.1 uncultured Oscillospiraceae bacterium | reverse complement strand
TTGATTGCTTTGAAACTGTTCTAAACGGTTATCTTCGCAAGAAAAATATGGATGTTTATGTAACCGGCAGTAATGCGAAATTTCTGTCGAAGGACATTATCACCGAGTTTGCCGGTCGTGGTGATGAAATTCATATGTATCCGTTAAGCTTTTCTGAGTTTATGACTGCTTACAAGGGCGATAAGTATGAGGGACTTTCGGAATACATGCTCTACGGGGGTATTCCTTTGGTGGTTCTCAGAGACGGCCCGGAAAACAAGGCATCTGCTCTTGAAAATCTTTTCAGCGAAATCTATGTAAGAGATATTCAAAAAAGAAACAATGTCAGAAACATCGGCGAGCTTGAGGATTTGCTTAACATAGTATCTTCGGCAATTGGTTCTTTAACGAATCCGGAAAAACTGAAAAACACATTCAAATCCGTTAAAAATTCAAAAATTACTTCAACAACAATAAAAAAATATCTGGATTTTCTTGAAGATTCATTCCTGCTTGAGTCGGCGCAAAAATATGACATCAAAGGTAAAGCGTATATAGGAACTCCTATGAAGTATTATTTTTCAGATATGGGACTTCGTAATGCGCGCATAAACTTCAGGCAGTTTGAACAGACTCATACAATGGAAAATGTAATCTATAATGAGCTCAGGATGCGCGGTTACAGAGTTGATGTGGGTGTTGTTCCAATTACAGAGAAAAATAAAGAAGGAAAAACCGTCAGAAAGCAGCTTGAAGTTGATTTTATATGCAATCTTGGTTCAATGAAGTATTATATTCAGTCTGCATTCTCTATTCCTGATGAAGAAAAGAGAGCCCAGGAAATCAGACCGTTTAAGAAAATTGAAGATTCGTTCAAAAAAATTGTTATAACAAAAGATATTGTTCCGGCTTATTACGATGAGAACGGAATTCTTACTATGAATATTTACGATTTCCTTATGGATGAAAAGAGTCTTGAAAAGTAGGAGGCAAACAATGGTAAAATTTATTTGTTATCGAAGACGGTGAAAAACAGATAGCAGAGCTTGATGAGTGTCTTGCAGCCGGTGATAACCGTCGTGAGCTTATCGAGCAGTACACCAATATCACGAAGCTTAACCGTGAAACTGTGGATATTATGATTGACCACATCGTTGTCGGAAGACGTATTCCGGGCACTAAAAATTATCCCGTTGAAATCCACTGGAACTTCTGAGGCAAGACACCAAAAATTCGTATTTTTGCCTCAGGTTGTTCTTACAAGGTCGCGGATTGAAAAGGCAAGAGCGACTTTGAAAATCGCAAAACCTGCATAAAATAAGGGTTTTCGGCGTGCCAATTTATAACAAAACCTCCAACACCGAACCGTGTTGGAGTTTTTGTTATACTTCATATTCTTATTTTAAATCTCTTATTTTTCTTCCAAGTATTTCTTCAACCTTTACGGGCAGTCCCGATGCAATAGATTTATTTGCACAGATACCTGTCATTATGCTTGTTACGCCGTCTACGTGTGATGCCGCGCGGTTTAAGGGGTCAGGCTCGGGAATACCGAATATATCGTTAAGCAATACCGGGTCTCCGCCACCGTGTCCGCCTTCGGCTTTGGGTATTTCCACTTCGTAGGAATTGTCAAACATTGGGTATACGGTAAGCTTTGTTCCCTTGGTAGCACCTTCCTCGGAGGTGTGTCCCTGACCGTTTACATAAACCGCTTCGCTTACATCAAGCTCCATTCTGCCTTTTGTGCCGGTAAATACTACTCTAAAACCTTCAATGGGGGAGTATGCTGTAAGAGAGTAACTCATCATAGTGCCGTTTTTGTAGCGGACAATTGCGCTCATTGTATCCTCTATGGATATGTTGTGACCAAACACGCTCTGATCTCTTATGTATCCATCGTCTTGCTCTGCTTTGAGGTAGAGTCCTTCAAGCTGAGAATTGCCTTCCATTACCAATGCAAAGGGATCGCCCTCGGCATTTTTGCTTCCGTGAACTCTGTCGTAGAACTTTGTAACCCCTCTTTCCTCGGCGTTTTCTCTGCCGTAGAACATAAGGTCACCTTGAGCGTATACAGTTTCGGGATATGTACCCAGCCAGAAGTTTACCAGGTCAAAGTGATGAGTGGACTTATGCACAAGAAGTCCGCCGCTGTTTCTCTTATCTCTGTGCCATCTGCGGAAATAGTCTGCGCCGTGGCTTGTGTTTAAGAACCATTCAAAATGAACGTGGTTTACCTTGCCTATGGTGTCATTCATTATAAGCTCTCTAACCTTGGAGTTGTGGGGAGCGTATCTGTAGTTGAAGGTAACTCTGAGGCTCTTGCCTGTGTTTTCTATGGCTTCAAGAATCTCATTGCATTTCTTTTCGTCTGTGGTCATGGGCTTTTCGCTTATTACGTCACACCCAAGCTCCATAGCTCTTTTTATGTATCTGTGATGAGTTCTGTCCATAGTTGTTACTATTACATAATCGGGCTTGTTTTCTTCAATCATTTTGTCAAAATCGTCTGCCATATACATTTTAACCCCGGGATAGTTAAGGGTGTTTGTAAGTACATCGTGAGTGTATTCGAGTCTTGTCTTGTTAATATCGCATATTGCGAGAAGCTCGCTTGTTTCTTTGTACTCGGTGACAAGTGCTTCGTAGAAAAACCTTGCTCTTGCACCGGTGCCTATCTGAACATATTTTTTCTTTGCCATGATATCATATCCTTTCCATTGGGTATACAGACAGTATAACACCTGATATCATAATAGTCTTATGTTTTTTTGCTGTATTTTTAAGAAATATTTACTTTTAACAAGATAAATATGCGAAAAACGTTGAAAAACATATAAATAAATGTTAAACTATTCAAAAGGAGGTGAAGGTATGTCGGAAGAATTAAAAAATGGAATATATGTGTCATTTGATGGCAGGGAAGCAGGATGGGACATGGCAACCTTTCACTATCATGATTTTTATGAAATATATTACCTCTATTCGGGAACAAGGCGATATGTGGTAGATAACACAATCTATGATATGAAAGCAGGAGACATAATTATAATAGACAAAAATGAGCTCCACATAACAAAGAATATAATTAAAAACAGCGGATATCAAAGATATTTACTCTACTTTACGGAAACTGCCTTAAAAACTCTTGGGGATAATTCCTCGCTTTTTATGAGAGTTTTCACCAACAGGGTAATAAGTCTTGGCGAGGATGGCATAAAGAGGGTAAATCATATTTTTGAAGGACTTTTGAAAAGCTACAATACTTCCAATGCCTTTTCTACACAGCTTCTTGCCAACGGCACTTATGAAATATGTACCATGATATATGATGCACTTAAAAATAACGAAACCGGTGCAAGCAAAGGATATTCAAATGATATAGACAAAGTGCTGGTGTATCTCAACGAAAATTTCAGAGATGCTGTTTCTTTGGAAACGGCATCCAAAATATGCAATATGAATAAGTCCTATTTTTCACGCTATTTCAAGAAGGTTACCGGAATAGGCTTTTCAAGGTATCTTACAGCACTTCGTGTTAAAGAAGCATCGCTTCTTCTTAAGAACACCGACATGACCGTAAGTGAAGTGGCGGAAAATTCCGGTTTTGAATCTCTGCAGCATTTTTGCTGGGTATTTAAAAAAGAAACCGGTAAAAATCCGTTGAAATACCGAACGGAAATTTAAACCGGTTTAATTTGATAAGGGAAAACTGTCCGATTTTGAAAAGCCGGGACTGTTTTCCTCGGAAATATTAACGATGACACAATTTTGTGTTATGTGCAAAAGTCCCCGTCCTGAGCCGTATTCATTGGAGTATTCAAATGCACATTTTCTGTTTGTTATTTTTCCCTTTATGGTTGCGTTGACGGGACTGTAGTAAAATTCTGTTTCACCGCTTCCGTCTTTGTTTAAGGTAAGAGTGTTTATTTTAAGATTGCTTCTTCCGTTGGGATTGGTAAACTCTCCCTTGTATTTTAAAGCGTCGTAGGATATGGCTTTTTCGCAGATAAGTTCTTTGCCGTAGAAAATATCGAAAAGTATGTTGGCTCTTTCTACGTATTTTTCAACAAGCTTGTCCTTGGTTTTGCCGTCGGAGGAGTATTTCAGAGCTTCGTTAATCTCATGGTTGGAAGGTATTTTTCCTTTGTCAATGCTTTGGTAGGGAATTTCCCCGGGCAAAAAGGCTACATCTGTAACCAAAGGGTATGGCTCTCCGCCGGAAAGATATATGTTTTTCAGTTCATCGAGATGATAGCTTAAATTTTGAAAGTTATTTTCATTTACCGTGTCAAAGAATGCCTTGTAATCTCCTGTTCTTGCCAGGTCGTTGTAGGCGCAGGCAAAGGTTACATAGTATGTGTAGAGGTTAAATTCTACCTCATCGGGAGGGGTAAAGGTTCCCCCGTGTACCGAAACAGGGGAGTACACAAGCTCATCTTTTTTAATTACTTCTATAAGGTCGCGTTCGTTATAATTTTTACTGTAAGCAAAGGAAGACACCCCTGCGGTTACGGTTACAAGAAGGCAAAAACAAAGTCCGAAAACACTAAAGTTGTTTTTTGCCTTACGCAAAGCAAAATAAACGGAAACAACCGTATAAATAAGTGTAAGCACAAGAAATACCGTCATCCACAGTTCTGTAAGATGGGTGTATTTTACGGTATGCAGAGCTTCTTTGGAAAATCTGCCGTAAGTGTTGACGGCTTCCTTGACGGAGGAAAGCCGTGTGTTCCATATAAATGAAAATATATATGCACCAAGAGCAAAAAAGATATTTATAATGTAGGCAGCGGCTTTTTTATATCTGCCGGGTTTTGTAACGTACGTATCTTTGATTTCGCAGTTACATACGGGGCAGAATTCTTCGCCCTTTAAAATCTTGCTTCCGCAATTATTACACTTCAAGGTCATTCCTCCTTTCCTTAGATTAAACCACATTTTGAACGTTTTTTCAAGTGCACAGGACAATAATGAAAATTTGATAAAAAAGTTGTTGACATTTAAAATCCGCTGTGCTATAATTCTATGGTAAACGCATAAATGCGGTTTTGTCTAAATTCCTCGAAAACGAGGAATACCGCGATTTAGCGAATAAGATGAAGGAGGTGCTTCATATAATGTACGCAATTATCGTAACAGGTGGCAAGCAGTACAAGGTTTCCGAAGGTGATGTTGTTTTCATCGAAAAGGTAGCCGGCGCTGAAGGCGACGCTGTAAAGTTTGATCAGGTACTTGCTATCGGCGGTGAAAAGACTGTTATTGGTACACCCGTAGTAGAAGGCGCAAGCGTTGATGCTAAGGTTCTCGCTCAGGGTAAGGCTAAGAAGGTTATCGTGTTCAAGTACAAGCCCAAAAAAGGCGAAAAGTGCAAGCAGGGTCACAGACAGCTCTTCACTAAAGTACAGATCGAAAAGATCAACGGTTAATTTGCTATGACGGAAATCAAGCTTTTTCGTGATAGGGATGCAAATATCGTAAAGGGCATTATGTCCGGTCATACAGACTTTGCCGAGGAAGGCAGCGATATAGTTTGTGCATCAATTTCGTCAGTAGTTTTTATGGCATTAAATGGCATAGAAAATGTACTTAATACACAGTTTGGCTACGAAACAGCCGACGGATACGTTGAGTTTGTTTTGCCCTGTGATTTAAATGACGACAAGATTAAAGAAATAAATATATTGTTGGATTCAATGTACTTGTTTTTGCAGGATTTGCAAAGTCAGTACCCCAACAATGTCAAGATTACCGAATTGGAGGTGTAATTTGATGTTCAGCTTAAATATTCAGTTATTTGCTCATAAAAAAGGTATGGGTAGTACCAAGAACGGTCGTGACTCCGAGTCCAAGCGTTTAGGTGTTAAGAGAGGTGACGGTCAGTTCGTAACTGCCGGTAACATTCTCGTTAGACAGAGAGGTACTAAGATTCACCCCGGCATCAATGTTAAGAAGGGTAGCGATGATACTCTCTT
>CAYXPV010000115.1:4907-5959 GCA_964467285.1 uncultured Oscillospiraceae bacterium | reverse complement strand
GGGTACGACAGGGTTTTGGTTCCTTACGGCTTATATAAGACCAACACGGAATTTTTTGCTCAGCACTTAAGTCGGGTTGCATTACTTATGCCGCCTGTAATGAGAGATAACCGCAGCTTTGATTTGGAAGAAATCCCCCTTGTGGTGTATGCTTCCAATATTTCTCAGTTTGAAACCTTTGACGGCAAGGACATTGTTGCCGATTTCAGGTTAAATGCTTTTAATTCTCATTCGGTTAAAAAACTTGCAGAGATGGGTGCAAAGGCGGTTTGCCTTTCGCCGGAGCTTAATATAAGGCAGATTGCAAAGATTAATTCCTATGTTCCCACAGAGCTTATTGTCTACGGCAGAATTCCCCTTATGACCATACAAAACTGTGCCGTAAAATCTGTAGCGGACAAGTGTTCCTGCTCAGACGGGGCATACTACCTTAAAGACAGAAAGGGAGTATATTTCCCTCTTTTTACCGACAAGAGCACCTGCACCAATGTAATATACAACAGCGCTCCCGTTTATATGGCGGACAGACTGGGTGAGCTTCCTTCCAATACTGCTGCATACAGGTTTATATTCAGCGTGGAAAGTGAAGAGGAAGTAAAAAATATTTATAACAAGTACAGAAACAAAGAAAAATCCGACCAAGACTTTACACGCGGACATTACTATCGCGGAGTTTAAAATTCATAAGCCTTTGTTTTAAAGGCAGAACGGAGAATATTATGAACGAAATCAATGTAAAAATTAAATTTTTGGAGAATAATAAAGAACATAAGCTACCTTTCTATGCAACAAAAGGCTCTGCAGGTATGGACCTTACCGCTTGTATAGATGAAGATATAGTATTAAAGCCCTTGGAAAGAAAGCTTATACCCACAGGTATTGCAATAAAGCTTCCTAGCGAGGATTACGGTGCGTTTCTTTTTGCAAGAAGCGGACTTGCATCCAAAAAGGGAATAACCCTTGCTAACTGTGTAGGTGTTGTAGACAGCGATTACACAGGAGAAATCAAAGTTGCCCTTATTAACTTAAGTAATGAGGAGTACACCCTTACA
>CAYXPV010000115.1:0-4897 GCA_964467285.1 uncultured Oscillospiraceae bacterium | reverse complement strand
GTACTTTGTGCACAGCTTCTGGAGTGTGAAGAACTTGACGAAACCGAAAGAGGAAGCGGTGGCTTTGGCTCCACAGGTGCGTTTTAATGCGTAGGGTAGTGCTGGCATCCAAATCTCCCAGACGAAAGGAACTTTTGGAGAATATAGGGCTTAAGTTTGAGGTGCTTGTAACCGATGCCGATGAAAGCGGTGTTTCCAAAGAACTTGCTCCCGGAGAGTACGTATGCGAGCTTTCCCGAATAAAGGCAAATGCGGCGGCAAGTCTTATAAACGACAATAACAGCTTTGTAATAGGCGCTGATACCGTTGTTGTTTCCGAAAAAGGCGAAATTATGGGTAAACCCCTGGACAAATTAGATGCTGTAGCAACTCTTAAAATGCTTTCGGGGAAAAACCACGCTGTTTATACAGGCATTACCGTTGCGGACACCTGTAGCGGACGAACCGTATCTGCATATGAAAAGACAGATGTAACTTTCAGAACACTTACCGACAGGGAAATTAATCATTATGTGGATAATTTCAGCGTTTTGGATAAGGCAGGTTCTTATGGCATACAGGAGTATGCAAGCATATTTGTCAAGAGAATTGAAGGCGATTATTTTAACATTGTAGGTCTGCCTCTATGCAGACTTGCCACTATGATATACGAGGAATACGGAGAGGAATTGGTATAATGGCAAAAAGAGATATAGGTATAGATCTTGGTACAGCAAACACCCTTGTGTATGTTAAGTCGAAGGGTATTGTTATAAATGAACCCAGCGTTGTAGCCATCAACAAGGATACCGGCGAAGTTATTGCCGTAGGAAGGGAAGCTAAGGAAATGCTTGGCAGAACTCCCGAGAATATCGTGGCTATAAGGCCGCTTAAGGATGGAGTTATTGCAGATTTTGACGTAACTCAGGTTATGCTTAAGTATTTTATAGAAAAAGCGCTCGAAAAGTCCGGTTTTTCCAGACCGAGAGTTGTTATTTGTGTTCCCTCCGGCGTTACGGATGTGGAAAAAATGGCAGTTGAGGAAGCTACCCTTCAGGCAGGTGCCAGAGAGGCATATCTGATTGAAGAGCCTATGGCGGCAGCCTTCGGTGCCAAACTTCCCGTAGAAGAAGCTACAGGAAGTATGATTTGCGACATTGGCGGCGGCACAAGTGAGGTTGCGGTAATCTCTCTGGGCGGCATAGTAATAAGCAAATCCCTTCGTATGGCAGGGGACGAAATGAATGAGGCAATTGTCAACTATATACGCAAGGAATACAATGTGCTTATAGGGGAGTCAACTGCCGAAAGGGTAAAAATAGAAATCGGTTCTGCATATCCCCTTGACCTTGAGGAATCTGCAGAGGTTTGCGGCAGGGATTTGTCTACAGGGCTTCCGAAGTTTCTTACTATCACCTCCATAGATGTGCGCAGTGCAATGAAGGAATGTATAGCAGATATAGTGGCTGCCATTAAACTTACGTTGGAGGACACTCCTCCCGAGCTTTCTGCCGACATTATGGACAGGGGCATAATTCTTACCGGTGGCGGTGCGCTTATAAGAGGTCTTGATACTGTTATAAAAAATGAAACCGGTATGCCCGTCACTATAGCCGACAATCCTTTAGACAGCGTTGCATCCGGAGCAGGACTTGTAATAAGTGAAATAGAAACACTCAGTGATACTTTGGTAAAATAATCTTTACCGGTTGAAAGGAAAACTTTAAAATGTATTTTTTTCAAAAGAATAAATTTAAGATATTGCTCATTGCCGCCACGGTTATACTTATAGTCGGTATCATCGTAGGTTCTGCGGTACACAGAAAGAAGGCAGGCAGTTCCTCGGATGCTATGGGTACGGTGTTTTCTCCCATACAGAGCTTTTTCTCGGGAATAGGTGACTCCATAAGCGGCTTCTTTGAGTATCTTACCAATATGAACGGCTACGAAAAAGAAAACGAAACCCTGAAAGGGCGAGTGGCGGTTCTTGAGGACGAACTTCGAAAAACCGATGACCTTAAAGAAGAAAATGAGCGCCTCCGAAAAATGCTTGAGCTTAAAGAAAACGAGAAAGATTTCGAAACCGTGGCATGCGATGTTGTTGCATATCAGATAGACAACTTTTCAAAAAACTTTACAATCAACAAAGGCATAAGTGACGGCATTACCCGTAACTGTGCGGTTATTACACCCTACGGGCTTGTGGGCTATGTTTCCGAGGTTGGAAGAAACTGGGCAACGGTAAGCCCCATTGTGGACAGCAAAGTGTCTGTAAGTGCCACAATTCCCAGAGTGTCTAACACCGCCATTGTTCAGGGCGATATGAGCCTTATGGATAAGGGACTTTGCAAGATGACATATGTTTCCATAGAATCCGGTATAGAGGTGGGCGACCACATAGAAACTTCCGGTGCCGGCGGAATTATTCCTGCCGGAATATATATCGGCAAGGTTCAGGAAATTAAGGATGATGTTACCGGCGTTTCCAAGGAAGCTATCATAAAACCCGGTGTTGACTTTATGGACCTCAACGAAGTACTCGTAATCAAGAATGTGTAAGGTTGGATTGTAATTATGCTCAATTATGTGCTGACATATATAACCCTGATTGTTATTTATATTTTGCAGACGAGCCTGGGGATATATATTGATATATACGATATAGCACCAAACATTATCTTTGTGTTTGCGGTATGCTATTCTATGTACAATTTCCCGGTAAGGTCAACGGTTCTTTGCCTTGTGGCAGGTATTATGGTTGACTTGTATTCTCAGCCCTATGTGGGAATAAATGCTCTTTTGTATATGTATATAGGACTTGCTATTTCAAACTTTGCAGGCTCTCTTATCAAAAAGAATATATGGACCGTGGCACTTGGTGTGCTTGTGGTTTCCGTGGTATATCATACTGCGATGCTTATTATTAACTACGTTATTCCCGGTTATGCCGCTTTTTGGTATCCGTTTTTACGTATTGTATTACCTACAGCTTTGTATGATGGTGTTATATCCGTTGTTATTGCCTGCTGGGCGCGATGGCTCAGTGAAGAAAGGATAAAGGGATTATAAGTGAGAGAAAAGCTTAAAGATAAAAATTTCATAATGCTTCTCGTAGTGACCTTTATGTTTATTGCTATTATAATCAAGCTTATGGTGCTTCAGATTGCCAAGGGTGAAGATTATCAGAAGCAGGCTATGGACAAGCTTACAAATTCCGTTACCGTATCGGCACCCAGAGGTGTTATATACGACAGAAACGGTATGCCGCTTATAGCGAACAGAGTAGGCTTTTCCGTGCAGGTGGCGTACAGCGGAGAGCCTAACGATAAGATTAACGATGTGCTTTTGTCCACCGTAAATGTGCTTATTGAAAATGAAGACACATATGTGGACTCTTTGCCTATTTCCAAGGATAACTATACATTTACATACAAGGACGGCGACAATAAAACAAGGGAACAGAAGATTACTGCATTCCGCGAGAAATACGGCATCAAAAAAGGCTCCTCCGGGAAAGAAACCTTGATGCAACTTGCGGAAAGATATTCTCTTGATAAGCGTTATACTGATGAAGAAATACGCAAGATTGTGGGCATAAGATATGAGCTTGAAGTAAGAGGACTTGCCTACGGTGCACCGGTTACAATTGCCGGTGACGTAAGTATGAATACTGTTTCTGTTCTTAAGGAAAACAGTGACTACTACTTTAACATCAATGTAATAAGCTCACCTTTCAGAAGATACGTTCACGGTTCCATGGCTGCTCATATATTGGGCAGAGTGGGTGTAATATATCAGGAAGAGTACGAATTGCTCAAAGATAAAAACTATGGTATGAACGATATCATAGGTAAGGAAGGGCTTGAAAAATTCCTGGAGCCGTACATCAAAGGCAAAGACGGCAAAATCACAAGGCATATGGATACCGCTACGGGAACATATGTTCCTCACGAAGTTCCCGCAGTTCCCGGAAATGATGCTATACTCACCATTGATTATGAGTTGCAGAAGGTTACCGAGGAGGTACTGGAAGAAACCATAAATGAAATAAAGCGCAAAGGTCTTTCTTCCGACGACAAGGCAGGTGCCGATGCCGGAGGCGGAGCTGTTGTTGTAATAGATGTACGTACAGGCGAAATCCTTGCCATGACCAGCTATCCGGACTTTAATCCCGACAGGTTTGATGAGGATTACGATGACTTGCTTAAAGACAAAGGCAATCCTTTGTTTAACCGTGCAATAAGCGGAACATATCCTCCCGGTTCGGTATTCAAAATGGTTACTGCCATAGCCGGACTTGAAGAGGGGCTTATTACTCCGTCTACAATCATTACAGATAAAGGACAGTACAAACACTACGGTCAGACGTTCAACTGTTGGATATGGTCACAGAATGGAGGAACCCACGGCAATCAGAATGTGGAACTTGCAATCGGAAACTCCTGTAACTACTTTTTCTATGAGCTTGGTAAGCAACTTGGCGAAAAGAAAATATATGAATACGCAGATAAATTCGGTCTTGGTAAAAAGACAGGTATAGAAATAGAAGGTGAAACCGCGGGAATCCTTGCCAATGAAAAGTACAAGGACGATACCTTCAATCAAGTATGGTATCCCGGCGATACTCTTCAGATGGCGATAGGACAGTCCTTCAACGTGTTTACACCATTGCAGATTGCCAATTATATAGCTGCCGTTGCCAACGGAGGAACTCTCTACAGGCCCCACCTTACCAAATATATTCGCAGTTCCGATGACGGTCATATCGTTAAAGAATTTGCCCCCGAGGTTATAGCTAAGGTCAGCATGAGCGAAGAAACCTACAAGGCAATAACCTACGGTATGTATCTTGGAAGCCGCGAGGGATTCTTTCGCTATTATAACCCCATATGCGGCAAAAAACAAGGGGGAATATTCA
>CAYXPV010000114.1:0-6002 GCA_964467285.1 uncultured Oscillospiraceae bacterium | reverse complement strand
GAGTGCCGTAAAAAAATGTATTTTGTTGCAATCTCAACAAAAAATTATTCCGCATAAAATAAATATCTAGAAGAAAAAATAAATACTTGACATTAAAGGAAATATATAGTAAAATAATATTCAGCACGATGTGTGCTGAGGAGGTGCTTCTATGGCAAACGAAAAAGATAATCTTATTTGCGATGAAATGTCAGAGAAAATTATTGAAGCTGTCAAAGATGTCATTGCCTCCGAAGGTGTCCGTGAACTTAATGTCAGAAAGGTTCTTAAGCACCTTAATATAACTAATCGTGTATTCTATAACCGTTTTCATAATATTGATGAAGTTCTCACCATTATTTCCGAGGATAGTGTATATAAGGTTCGCCAGTCTATAAGCGCATCCTTTGACAAGAACAGAGATTTTTTTGAGCAGGTTATGGAAATTGTGGATAAAACCCTTATTTTCTCCTATAATACCCGAATGAACTTTGTCCACTACGTTTTTGAAAATGACTCCAAGTCAAACAGCAACTATGAATGGTGGATGGGTGAGATTAAAAAAATTCTTAAGTACGGCATAGACAGAGGTTATATAAAGAATATAGACCTTGACATGACAAGCTACGATATATGGAGCTTTATACGAGGATTTAACACCGATGCCGTTGCACGAAATATTCCCCTTGAGGAAGCCCTTAAAGCCTATCGTTACGGCTTTGCGTTCATATTGAAGGGTATTAAGGCATAATAGTAATTACAGATGTACTTGTAAATATACATGTAACTATAAATATAAGTGACAATAAGAATAGGACTAATAACAAGAACATAGTTTTAAACAGAGACTTCTCTGTTTAAAATTTACATCAGCACACGGTGTGCTGAGCGTGATATTGCATTAATTACTACCGGGTAGAATGTTTAAATGATTTTGGAGAACTCTCAATAAAGCAATAGAGTACACAGCAGGTTGAAGATATAAACATGCTATAGGGAATCAGCAAATTGCCAATTAAAAACCATCTGCAATATAATGTGTTGAAATATGAATTTACCCTTGGAAATCATCAGATTTCCGATAAAACGCCTTAGCCCATAATATGTCGAAGATACAAACCATACCATAGGGAATTATCGTATTCCCAATAAAAAACCTCAGCACACAATGTGCCAAAAGCGTTAGCATACTATAGGAAAAGCTGATTTAAAAGAATAATGCGCAGTACACACTGTATCGAAATAGAATTTATCCACGGGAATCATTGTATTCCCAATAATATATTACAGCACATTGTGTGCTAAAAAGGAGATAAACTTATGTCAATTAAAATTCTCGGCACCGGTTCCTACGTTCCGGACAACATCGTTACAAATGAAGACCTTACAAAGCTTGTTGACACTTCCGATGAGTGGATTGTGCAAAGAGTCGGTGTAAAGGAAAGACATATTTCCGTAGATGAAACTGCAGCAGATATGGCTGTTAAGGCGGCAAAGTCTGCAATGGATAATGCAGGTGTAAAGCCTTGTGATATTGACCTTATTATTGCCGCAACCATCTCGGCAGAAACACTTTGCCCCACGGTTTCGGGAATTGTTCAAAAGGAGATTGGGGCAAACTGTCCTGCATTTGATATAAGCTCTGCCTGCAGCGGATTCCTTTTTGCATTGGATACTGCCGTATCATATATGGCAAGAGGCAATTACAAAAACATTCTTGTAATCGGTGCAGAAAGGTTAAGTAAGCTTGTTGATTGGACCGACCGCGGTACCTGCGTAATTTTCGGTGACGGTGCCGGAGCTTTTGTAATAGCACCGGGGGATGGCTATCTTTCCTCAATGCTTTACACAAATGGCGGAAACGAAGTAATTGAGATTCCTTCTTTTTCCGGTACTTCTCCTTTCTACAAAGGGGAGATAAAGCATCCCTACATATTTATGGACGGTCAGGAAACCTTTAAATTTGCTGTCAGCAAGATTGTTGAGGATATAAAGCACGTTACGGAAAAAGCAGGTCTTACCTTAAATGATATTGACTATGTTGTAACCCATCAGGCAAATATCAGAATAATAGATTATGCCGCACGAAGATTAAAGCTCCCCATGGAAAAATTTGTAGTCAATATCCATAAGTACGGCAACACCTCATCTGCAAGTGTTGCAATCGCTTTCGATGAGCTTAATAAATCAGGGAAGCTTAAAAAAGGCGACAAAATAGTAATGTCAGCCTTTGGGGGCGGACTTTCGAGTGCCGCATGCGTTATAGAATGGTAATAATTTAAAAAATTATTATAAATATTTTATTTTAATGGAGGAATTTATTATGACATTGGAAAAGGTAAAAGAATTATTGGCAGAGCATCTTGAAATGGATGCATCCGAAATCACAATGGAAACCACCTTTGAGGACTTAAGCGTTGACTCTCTTGATGCTGTGGAAATCATGATGGAAATGGAAGATGAATTCGGCATCGAAATCAAGCCCGCAGAAGCAGGCAAAAGCGTAAAAGAACTTGTAGCATACATTGATGCAAAGCTTGCGTAAAAGCTTACTACACTTTTTAAGCACATTTATTGAAAGGTTGTGAAATAATGTTACACACACCAATTACCGAAATGCTTGGTATTAAGTATCCTGTTTTTCAGGGCGGTATGGCGCATATATCCGATGCATATCTTGCAGCCGCTGTTTCAAACGGCGGAGGATTGGGCATTATTTCGGCGGCAAACGGCAATATCGATTGGCTCTCTGAGCAAATCGATATTGCACGTTCACTTACCGATAAGCCCTTTGGCGTAAACATAATGCTTATGGGACAAAACATTGATGCCATAGCAGCTCTTACAGCAGAAAAAAAGGTCAGTGTTGTTACAACCGGAGCCGGAAATCCCGAAAAATACATTCCCATGTGGAAGGAAGCCGGTGTCAGGGTTATTCCCGTAATTGCATCCTGTGCTCTTGCAAAGCTTGTGGAAAGAAGCGGAGCAGATGCGGTTATTGCAGAAGGGGGAGAATCCGGAGGTCACGTTGGCGAAATGACTACAATGGCACTTGTTCCTCAGGTGTGTGACACAGTAGACATCCCCGTAATTGCGGCAGGGGGTATTGCCGACGGAAGAGGTGCGGCAGCTTCCTTAATGCTCGGGGCATGCGGCATCCAGGTCGGAACAAGATTCCTTCTTGCTACGGAATGTAACATAAGCAAGGAATACAAAGAAAAACTTTTAAAAGCAAAGGACACATCAACAATAGTAACAGGCAGAAGGCTCGGGCACCCCGTAAGAAGCCTTAAGAGTCCTTTTTCAAGAAATTATGCGAAAGCAGAGTACACAAGTATCTCCGATGAAGAATTGGAAAATATGGCAGTAGGTTCCCTTAAAGCTGCAGTTGTGGATGGCGACAGTCAAAAAGGCTGTTTCCTTGCAGGGCAGATTTCGGGAATGATTAATAAGGAAGAAAGCGCTTCCGAGATTATAGAAGAAATTTTCAAGGAAGCTGAAATATTATTGAACGGAGCAAAAAAATGGGTAAAATAGCATTTGTTTTTTCAGGTCAGGGCGCTCAGTACAGTGGAATGGGAAAATCCCTCTACGATATGGGCGGTATTGCAAAAACCGTATATGACGATGCGGAAAAAGAAAGAGTCGGCACAATGAATCAGTCCTTCTTTGGAAGTGATGAGGATTTAAAAAAGACCGTAAACACACAGCCCTGTATGTATCTTGTGGAGCTTGCGGCGGCACTTTCCTTAAACGAAAAAGGAATTTACGCCGACGGCGTGGCAGGTTTTTCCCTTGGTGAAATTGCAGCTTTGGCGTATGCAAAGGCGTACTCCTATACAGACGGTTTTAAAATTGTTACCAAGCGCGGAGAGTTTATGGATGAAGCATCCGACCCCGAAAATTCCGCCATGTGTGCAGTTTTAAAGTTAGACAGCAGCGAGGTTTCCAAAACCGCATCGGAGTTTGAAAATCTCTATGCAGTAAACTTCAATTCCCCGGGCCAGACAGTTGTTTCCGGACTTAAAAGCAGTATGGAACCCTTTATGGAGAAGGTTAAGGAGCTTGGTGGCAGATGCATACCCCTTGCGGTAAGCGGTGCTTTCCACTCGCCTTTTATGAAGGATGCGGCATCAAAATTTGCTCGTGAGCTTGAAAATTATGAAATCACAGCTCCCGAAATTCCCGTTTATGCCAACGTAACCGCAAAGCCCTATGAGGGCGAAGTCGGTGTAATGCTCCAAAAGCAGATGCAGTCCCCGGTAAAGTGGCAGGAAACCGTGGAAAATATGATTAATGACGGATTTACGGATTTCATCGAGGTAGGACCGGGCAAAACTCTTTGCGGTCTTATCAAAAAAATATCCAAGGAAGTAAATGTTTATTCCGTTGAAAATGAGGATACCCTCATGGAAACCGTGGAGGCGATAAAAAACAATGCTTAAAGATAAAACAGCAGTTATAACAGGTGCTTCAAGGGGAATAGGCAGAGCAATTGCCGAAAAGTTTTCTTCCCTTGGCGCAAACGTTGCCATAATCTATAACGGCAACGAAGAAAAAGCAAATGAAGTTAAAGACATCTGCGAAAAAAACGGTGTTAAAGCATACATTTACAAATGCGATGTTTCAAAAACCGAAGAATGCAGAGAATGTATCAAAAAAGTAACCGAAGATTCTGGGGGAATAGATATTCTTGTAAACAATGCAGGAATTACAGCCGATAATCTCCTGATTTCCATGGATGAGGAAGAGTTCGACAGGGTAATAAACACCAATCTTAAAGGGTGCTTTAATATGATTAAAGCTTGCGGCAGAAACTTCATCAGGAAAAAATACGGAAAGATTATAAATATTTCTTCCGTGTCGGGACTTATGGGGCTTGCAGGTCAGGTTAATTATTCCTCATCAAAGGCAGGAGTAATTGCCCTTACAAAGGTTGCAGCAAGAGAATTTGCCGGAAAGAATGTTTGCTGTAATGCCATTGCCCCCGGTTTTATTACAACGGATATGACCAAAGATTTGGAAAGTGATGCTTACATTAATTCCATACCTTTAAAAAGGCTCGGAAAACCCGAGGATGTGGCAAACCTTGCGGCATTTCTTGCAAGTGAATCATCGGATTATATAACAGGCGAAGTAATCCGCGTAGACGGCGGACTCGCCATGTAATAAGGGAGGATTAAATTATGAAAAGAGTAGTTATAACAGGTCTTGGAGCTGTTACGCCCGTAGGGTGCAACGTTGAAACCTTCTGGGACAGCTTAAAAAACGGCAAAAGCGGAATAGATTACATAACCAAGTTTGACACCTCGGACTACCGTGTAAAGGTTGCCGCAGAAATCAGGGATTTTGATCCCACTATATATATGGAAAATGCAGAGGTAATAAGAAGCGACAAGTTTGTTCAGTATGCAATTTCCTCCGCAATGCAGGCATACACAGACAGCGGTCTTGAAGGCAATATCAACCCTGAAAGACTTGGCGTGTACTACGGTTCCGGCATTGGCGGCTTTGACACCTTTGTAGACGAACACAACAACCTTTTAAACAGAGGACCCCTTCGTGTATCTCCTCACTTTATTCCCAAGCTTATTTTAAATATGGGCGCAGGCAATATTGCCATTAAGGTAGGGGCAAAGGGTCCTTGTATTGCAGTGAGCACAGCGTGTGCTACAGGTACCACAGCTATCGGCGAAGCCTACAGAGCAATTAAACACGGCTATGCGGATGCAATTATTGCCGGAGGCTCCGAAGCAAGTATTTCTCCTTTGGCAGTTTCTGCATTTATGAACTGTATGGCACTTTCCGAAAGCGAGGACAAAGATTCTGCCTCCATTCCCTTTGACAAGAGAAGAGGCGGCTTTGTAATGGGTGAGGGTGCAGGTGCGCTCATCGTTGAAGATTACGAACACGCAGTTAAAAGAGGCGCAAAGATTTACGCCGAGGTTGTAGGTTACGGAAGCACTTGTGATGCCCACCACGTAACTGCTCCCGAGGAAACTGCACAAAGCTCCTCAAAGGCA